>CAXAGK010000162.1:0-7862 GCA_963968305.1 uncultured Rickettsiales bacterium
TCAGTCCGGCTCCTTTAATCAAGAACGCGGCGTATGGAAAAGAAAGACGGATCGGGCTGGTTCACCAGCGGCCCTAAACCGCTCGAAAACGCGGTCGAACTGGCGCGAAACTTCCCTGAGCCAGCTATTATGCAGGCGATTCACGAGGCGTGCCGCGATATTCTCAATGAACGCCCGACGGTTGACAGTATGAACGAAGCCGTCGCCACCGCCATTTCAATCGCCGGGGAGATCTGGAGCGATCTACAGTCCGAATCGCCGCCCTATGCCTGTGAGAAAGGCTGCTCTTGGTGTTGTCATTAAACGGTAATGGTAATCGCGCCGAAAGTGCTTTCTGTCAAAGCCTAAATCGAGGGAGCTTTTGACGCGGACGCGATAGAGGCAATGCGGGATCGGTTGGCGTTTTGGACTGTGCAAATTTCTGGGCGCTCGACGCCGGAGCGCCAAAGCGAAGGGATTTCGTGTGGGTTATTGGCGGACGCGGCTTGTTTGGTGCATCCGGGGCGGCCATTGCCGTGCCGGGGTGGATTTTCGGCCGATGCCGGATTCTGCCAGGATTTATTCCAGAGCTTTGCGACCGTTATCGCGGATGTTGAGGCGGGAACGCGTTAGGAGCCATTTTTCGTCGTGCCAAAGACATTGTTCAACAGCGGCCAGGTTGGGTTGACGAAAGCGTCCAAGGATCTTGGGTATAAGTGCCGTCTGTTGGAATTAATGGCAGCCTTGGATATCGCCTTGTCGCGACCAAATATCGTCGAGGAGTGGTTGACGGACGAGTCCGTCTTTGCTGCCGCCGAGTTGACCAATGCTGATGGGCACTATGTTATGAGCGCGCGCTGAACATTTCCCGGACCATCTCGATAGCGCGGTTGAGTTGCTCGTCCCCTTCGCGGTCTGGGTCGGATTCGACAATCGTGTCTGGCTTGATCCCACCGTCAACGGACTTGCCGGACGGCGTCAGATAAATCGCCGTGGTCAGGCGCAGAGCGTCGTGGCCGCCCAGTGGGATCAATCGTTGTACGGTTCCTTTGCCGAAGCTCCGCTTGCCCACTAACACGGCCCGACGGTGGTCGTGCAATGCACCGGCGACGATTTCTGACGCGGAGGCCGAACCACCATTGATCAGCACGACTATGGGCAATCCATTGGCGAGGTCGCCGGGTTCCGCGTCATGATGTTCTTGGTTATCTCGACCCTTGGTGGAGACGATCCGGCCGCTCTCGAGAAAGGCGTCAGAGATGTATACGGCTTCGTCGAAAGGGCCGCCCGGATTGTCTCGAAAATCCAACACGAATCCGCGCAGTTTATGGCCCGCCTGAGCGTGGATATCGTCGACCGCCGCCTCGACACGGCGGCTGACGCGACGGGTGAAGGCGCTCACGCGAATATAGCCGACATTCTTTTCGACTCGTGAGCGGACACCCGCGACTTTGATAATATCGCGGGTGACGGTCACTACGAATGCGTCCGTGTTTTCGCGCGCGATCGTTAATTGGATGGCGGCACCGACTTCACCACGTAACGTACGTACGGCCGCGGGGAGAGGGATTTTCTCCAGCGCCTTTCCGTCCGCGTGGGTAATGATGTCGCCGGACTTGAGGTCAGCCTTATCGGCGGGCGTGTCGTCGATGGGAGAGACGATGAGCAGACCCCGCTCGTGCTTTCGAACTCGGATGCCGAGGCCGCCGAATTGGCCGCGCAAACGATCGCGCATCGCTTTCAATTCCGGTGGGTCCAAATAAGAGCTGTATTTGTCCAAAGACTGCAACATGCCGTCAATCGCCGCCATGACGAGTTTATCATCCTCGACGCCTTGCGGTTTTGGATATTTGTCCCGCAACCCTTTTCGCGCCGCGTCCAATAACTGCGAATCGACGACCGGTCGCACGTAATCGCGCCGGACGCGGTCGAAGACACGGGCAAAGGTAGCCAATGCTGGGCTCGAGAGTTCGGTACCGAGATCGGCGGCGGCACGGTGGGCCGAAATATCGACCGCGATCTGGTTGGCTGCAGCAACCGAATCTCGGCTTGGACGATCGTTGATGACGCCGCAAGAGGCCAGGGATAGAAAAACCAGTGAAAGGCCAAGGATCGTGATGGGTTGGTGGCGCAGCGCATTTAAAATCATCGAGAACCTTATACGCATAGACGCAGCGGTGAACCAGCATACGTGTTCTTCCTGAAACCGTTCCATCTGGTAGAAGAAATCCCTGCTCTCGTCGCCAATGCGGCTGTGTACATATCCGTCTGGACGCTGATAGCTATGGAAACGCCGCTGGATTTGATGTGGCCCAATTCCTCCGCGGATGCGGCTCGGAACGTGAAATCCGAGCCAAGATCACCGAAGGCTTCCGGTATGGTGATGCATAGAGTTCCAACCTCTTCCTATTCGGCGCAATAGGGGTTGGTGAGCTCGTCGACAATTTGTCTTGTTGTGACGCGGAGCTGGTTTTGCTCGTTCGAAGCGAACATGACTAAATTTATCTTCATGTGTTCGCCGACGAAGTGTTATTGGGTTTCGGGAGCGACCTTGCCAAAGTAATAGAAGGATTTCGCTTTCCCGGATGGATTGGATAGCGCACTCTGCGGAGAAAAACTCTGTCGCAGATTCTTCATGCCCAAAATTCCATTGCCGCCGAAATCGCAATCCATCGCGCATCGCCCGCCGTTTTTCTATGGTTGGGTAATTATAGCCGTGGCCTTTGTGACCATGGGGATTGGCGTGAATGCCCGGACGTCGTTTTCCTTACTATATCCACCAATTCTGGATGAATTCGGATGGAGCCGCGGCGATACCGCTTCGATATTTTCAATCGGCTTCATTGTCTCGATGCTCGCGACACCCTTCGTTGGGGTAATGATGGGACGTTTTGGTCCCCGGATCGCCATCCCTATCGGCGCGATTTTGGTTGCGGCGGGATTGCTACTGGCTACCGTGGCAACCGCGTTGTGGCATTTCTATCTGACGCTCGGTGTTTTGGTCATCGGCGGCAGCATTTTCATCAGCTATATCGGCCATTCGATGTTCCTGGCCAATTGGTTCCAGCGTAAGCGTGGTCTAGCTGTCGGTATCGCGTTTTCAGGCGTCGGTTGCGGCGGCATCGTGATGTTTTGGTGGATTCAGCAGCTGATCACGACATTTGACTGGCGTGCATCGTGTTGGGCCATGGCGGGTTTGTTGATCGCCGTGGTGGTGCCGCTGAATTTTCTCCTGCAACGGCAAAGGCCACAGGAGCTGGGGCTTGAGCCTGATGGCGATGTCGCGGAGAGCGATGCAAGCGATGCGGACCTACGCCCCGACGCGATTGTCGACCGTGAGTGGGTGGAGACCGAATGGACCCCGCGCCTCGCCATGCGAACCGCGCGATTTTGGTGGCTCGCGGTGACGATGGGCACCGGGCTGTTCGCGTGGTACACCGTTCAAGTTCATCAAAGCCAATATTTGATCGAGCTAGGATTCAGTGACGACCAAGTGGCTTTGGCCTTGGGTGTTGTCGTGATGAGCGGTGTCGTCGGTCAAATAGGGCTTGGACACCTCTCCGACCGGATCGGTCGCGAATGGGCCTGGACACTCAGCCTTTCGGGATACGTTATATGCTACGCAATCCTATTGTTGATGAAGACGCAACCGTCACCTTATTTGATGTATGGAATGGCGGTGGCGCAAGGAATGCTCGGCTATGGGATCGCTGCGATGTTCGGCGCCATGCCCGCAGATATGTTCCAAGGGCCACGGTTTGCTGCAATTCTCGGCATTGTCAGCATTGCCGCCAATCTCGGTGCCGGTATCGGGCCGTGGGTCGCCGGCTATATCTTCGATGTGACTAACAGTTACGATTATGCGTGGTGGTTTGCGATTGCCATCTCTTTTGTCTCCATTGGCGCAGTCTGGATGATGGCGCCGCGCAAGGTTCGATTGGTCGCGGGCCAGGCGGCGAAAAGATCCTGACGGTAGCTCACTGATAGTGCGGTCGCAATTGCAAGATTATGGACGCGGCGGAATTCTCGGTGCAGAAATGAACGCTACAAAACGACCCTATTCGTATTTCCAACTAAGCGGCGCTCCGTCGATGCCAAAAATCACTGTAAGTACGATCGTAAAATTGATCATAGCCTGTCTGCTCGTCGGACTGGTATTGTCGACCTTGGACGTTGATCCGCGCAACATTTTGGCGAGCGGTCAGGCAGCGATTGAATGGTTGATCGAGGTCGGCGGCGAGTTCTTCGCTTGGGCTGCCACTTACATATTGATCGGCGCTATTGTCGTCATTCCGATTTGGGTCATCATGTACTTGCTAAGGGCGGCCAAAAGTCGGGATTGACAAAAGCCGAGAATTACCGACCCCGCTATTCCTAGTCTTTTGTCTCGAAATCCGCCGGATCTTCACTTCCCTTCAGCGCCCCCCCTTTCGAAAAAAGGCTCGATATTTCGTTTAGCAACGTGCCCATGCTCGCGGTGGGTGGCGAGCTCTCTTCGATCTCCGTCTTGCCTCGCGGTAGCGCCCGCGCGGTCTGACCGGTATTCGCCCGAGAGACGAAATTTTGCCAGATCGTCGCCGGTAATTGACCACCGGTCACACGCTTCGTCGGTTTATTATTGTCATTGCCGACCCAAACGCCTGCGACCATGTCGGCTGAGTAACCGATAAACCATCCGTCTCTATAGTCCTGGCTGGTACCGGTCTTCCCGGCGACTTCGCGGCCTTTCAGGCGTGCGCGCCGTCCGGTGCCGTCCGTCACCGCGGCAGAGAGCATGCGGTTCATTTGCCCGACGTGCCGGGACTTGATCAGCCGTCCGAGCGAGTTGCCCGAACGCTGATACAAGACTTGGCCGTCGGTCGTACGGATGCGAGCAATTCCATAAGGAAAGACGCCGGTTCCGCCATTCGCCAGCGGTATATACGCGGCCGACATCTCGAACAGGCTGACTTCCGACGTCCCGAGTGCCAACGAGAGGTCGGCTGAGAGCGGGGCCGTAATGCCCAATCGTCTGGCGGTTGCGATAATTTTCTTTGGGCCGACGCGTTTCGCCACTTTGACGGCGACGGTATTGATCGATTTCGCGAGCGCTCGTTCGATCGTCACCTTACCGGCATATTTGCCGTCGAAATTCTTTGGCCGCCATCCGTCGATATTGATCGGCGCGTCTATGTAGCTGCTGTTCGGCCGTAGGCCGTCTTCCAAGCCCGCGAGATAGACGATCGCCTTGAAAGCGGAACCGGGTTGGCGTCGTGCCTGTAGGGCACGATTGAACTGGCTTAATTTATAGGATCGGCCGCCGACCATCGCCTGGACAGCACCGTCAGGCGCAAATGCAATGACCGCCCCTTGTGAGACCGCCCTGGATTTTCCGTGCCGTTTCAAAGTTTGCACGAGCGAACTCTCAGCGAAACCTTGCGTGGCTGGATCAAGGGTCGTCTCAACGATGATGCCTGCATCGACGCGGCCAACAAAAAGCGGGATCTGGATCTCGATCCAATCGACGAAATATCCATTGCCACCGCCGGAAGAGACCGCGGATTTGGCAAGCCGCGCCGGCGCGCGCTTCGCCGCGGTCGCCTGCCGTTCTTTCAGAAACCCGGCCTCTACCATATTATCGATTACCTCAGCAGCGCGACGGCGCGCGCGCGGTAAATCATTCGTCGGGGCGTATCGCGATGGTGCCTTGAGAAGCCCGGCCAACAGCGCTGCTTCACTCAACGTGACGTGCCGGGCGGATTTTCCGAAATACCGCCTCGATGCGGCCTCGACACCGAAACTGCCAGCACCGAGATACACGCGATTAAGATAGAGTGTCAGAATTTCCCGCTTCTCCAATCGCGCTTCCAGCCAAATAGCTAGCAACAGTTCCTTTAGTTTGCGGATGATGGAGCGCTCAGGTGTCAGCCACAGATTCTTCGCCAATTGCTGGGTGATGGTGCTGCCCCCTTGGACTACACGCCCCGCACGGATGTTCGCGAGCAATGCGCGCGCGAAGCCGATCACATCCATTCCAAAATGGCGATAGAACCGCCGATCCTCGGTTGCCAACACCGCTTGCGGCAGATGGACGGGAAGCTCCTCCACCGCGACAATCTTGGCGTTACCTCCGGTCCGCGACAGTGCACTGCCGTCACGGGCGAGAATGATGACCTCCGGATTGGCGGAATTGTGGAATAGGTTGCTGGTGTCCGGGAGGTCGGGGGCCAGGACAAGAAAAAGGAGTGCCCATGCAAGACCCGTTAGCAACAAGCCGCCGATGCATAATTTCAGTAGGTTTCTAAAAACTTTGGCGACGCGACCCATGCAGGGGAATACCGGGAAATTAAGGACAAATCGTGAGCGAATTCCACACGAGCCCGAACATGGAGTCTCGGGACCTGTGATGCAACTCATCCGCCATCGGATTGCGAGGATCGCTTGTTGGTTTGGGGTCGGGAATGCTCAATTACGGTTTGCGCTCTACCTCTCCTGACATTGTAATGAGAAAATGCCGTGACGAGATTTCGGATACCCGTCACTGGGGTGCTCATATTCGGTATTGCCGGCATGACCTTCGTCGCGGTGACGTTGGCTCTCTACTTGGGATTCTCCGGGGCCATCAAAAACACTCGTGCGCTTCTCTATCAGAGCGCGGAGCGAATGATCGATAGTATCGTTAAGGATATCGGCCATCAGCTCGATCCGATTTATCGTCATGCGGCGCGATTGTCTACGCGCGTTTTAAGTGGAGAGTTCGATCCGCAAAATGCCGCCGAGTGGGAGCAGGTTGTCTCAGAATTGCCGGTGACGCTTCCGCAGGTTACGGGGGTCGCCTTCATAGGTGTGGATTTGCAGGGCCGGATTTTCAATGCCGGTAGTGCCGCTGCCATAAGGCGCGATTTTTCGATGCTGCCGCGAGCGACAAAGCTGTTGCAAAAGGTACGAGAATCTCGGAAACCGCAATGGCTCCGTCCTCTCTGGGCTCCGACCATCGGCCAGGCAATTATTCCGATTGCAGTGCCTCTCTAACGTGAGGACCGCTTAATCGGAATTCATGTAGCGGTGATCGCGCTCGCGGATTTTTCAACCCGGATTACAGAAACCATGAAGGGTAGCGGATTAACCCCCTTTGTGTTGTACGACAACAACTGGCTCCTGGTGCATCCAGCAATCGTGGATTGGTCACCGGCTCCGGCACTGCTGGCCGGGGAGATGGCATTTGTGCTGGGAAACGATGTTCCCTTCCTGCCGAGCATCGATTCGCTCTCCAAGGAAAAGATCATTCTGTTTGTCGATCTCGAAGGATTCACCCGTTTGTCTGAAACCTTGAAGCTGCAGCAGATTACCGACCTGTTGAATGAATGCTTCTCCACCGTCGTTGCGATCATCGAACGCCATCGTGGTGTCGTCACGCAATTTCAGGGCGACGCTATTCTTGGAATCTTTAATGTACCGGTGAGCGATTCAGATCATGTGGGCAATGCAGTAAAAGCGGCAAAACAAATGTACGTCGCAGTCTCGCAGCGCGAGTTTGCAGGCCATCAATTTGCAATCAGGGTAGGGGTGAATACCGGCGAAGTGTTTGCCGGCAATGTTGGAGCGAGGGACCGGCTTAGCTACACCGTTCACGGCGATGCGGTGAACATGGCGGCCTGTCTCGAGGCCATGAACAAGGAATTTGGGACCCGTATACTAATCGGTGGCTCGACGGCGGCGTTGGTGTCGGATGTCAGCTTGCGGCAAATATCCGGTGCTACAATTCGCGGCAAGATAGAGGCCGTGCAAGTCTTCGAGGTGTGTTTGGAACCGTGAGAGTTGGGTTTTCGAATGATCAGCGCCACCGAAACGATATTTCTTGTCCGCATTGGAATTCATATGGTCAACTGTTGGCGGGTAATGCG
>CAXAGK010000163.1:0-7837 GCA_963968305.1 uncultured Rickettsiales bacterium
GAAATCGTCGTCGAACGCCGCAAATTGATCGCAGAGCCAGACGACGCGGCATTGGTTGCCGATTCGTTGCGCGATATTGCCCGACAACCCGAACGCTACCGCGATGATGTCACAGTCTTTCTGGCGCTTGGCACTGTGGTGCGGCGGTTGACCGGCGGTCGCGAGGAACTCAACCTTGATCCACTGCAACAATTGCTGTGGGATACCGCGTTGCGGATCGAGGACGGCAAACTGTCGATTGCACGCCGCAATTTGCGGGAAGCTGAGGAAGCGCTGCAAAAAGCCCTCGAGAAAGATGCCTCCGACGACGATATCGCCCGCTTGATGGACGAGCTGGAATCCGCGTTGGACACCTATCTCAATGAACTGAGCAAAATGATGAAGCCGGCTGATCAAAAAGCGGCGCAAGCGCTTCCGAAAAATGATCGGGCGATGGCGTTGACGCGGCAAGACTTGAAGAAACTGATGGACGAAATCCGAAAGCTCACCCAAAGCGGGGCCCGTGCTGATGCGAAGCAACTTTTGTCTCAACTGAAGAACATGTTGGAGAATATGAAAACTGGTCAAATGGCGCGGATGTCGCCGCGTGGCCAAGAATCCATGAAATTGCTGAATCGGCTCCAAAATCTCATTAAGGAACAGCAGAAGTTGCTGGACCAAACCTTTCGCGATGCGCAACGCCGGGGCCAAATGCCGGGGCAAGGCCCGTCGCAACGTAAGATGCAGCCTGGAGAAATGTCCGGTGGCGCGCAAACTCAAGAAGCGTTGCGTCGACGGCTCGGCGAAATCATGCGCCAGCATGGAGAGATGACGGATTCTATCCCCCGTCCGATGGGCCGTGCGGAACGTGCGATGCGGCAATCGTCGGAATTCCTGGGATCGGACAAGCCGGGTGAGGCGATCAAGCCACAGACCCGCGCATTGGACCAATTGCAAGAAAGCGCAAAATCGGCGACCCGCCAACTCATGCGCCAAATGGGTCAAGGACTTGGGCGACGACCCGGTGAAATGGGCCATCAGCGAGACCCCTTTGGCAGGAACCCCGACGGGGCCGGTGGTTTAAGTACCCGGGATGTCGGTATCGATGACGCGGACGCCCTGCAACGTGCCCGGGAAATCCGTGACGAACTCCGAAAACGGGCCGGACAGCGCCATCGGCCGGAGCCGGAGCGCAACTATATCGATCGGCTGTTAAGACAGTTTTGACGCCGGAGCAACTTAGCTCACCCGGTTATTTTTTTGGTTCTTTCGACATCATTTTATCTTTCATCGCTTCCGATTCTTCGGCACGTGTGAACGTGATCCGAAGTCTGGTAACACCCCTCGGTGGATTTTCGGTCACGGTTTCGTATTCGACCTTTTCGCCCGGAAGAATGCGCGGTTCTTTGGCTTCGAAACTCCAACTCGTGACATCTTCCCCGTTGGTGCCAATCAGGATGGCCTTCAAAAGCGGTATTTCGATAACTTTACCCGTCTCGTTCATGATTTGACCGCTGACACCCAAAATACGTTTCCTACCTTTGACATCGGGAAATGTCTTCGGTCCGAAAATCTTCAAACCGTAACCAAGCGTATTGGCCGGGTACCCGACCATCATGAATGCCTTATTCGCAGCAGGGAAATGATGTACGACAGTGTCTCGCCACCAAAAAGCCGCCCCCGAACTACTAGCGAGGATCAAGACGAGCAGTATCCAGTATTTTAAGGTCCCGCCCCCTTGCGGTTCTGGATTGTGGTTTCGCAGCACGAAACTGGACTCCGGCGGGATTGGCGGTGGATCTGCCAACATGGCGTCTGGAACGCCGACCTCATCGTCATCGTCATCTGGAACGTCCGCGACCGGAGCAGCTTGCGGCACGGGCGGTGGTGTCGCATCCGTCGGATCAGCAACTGGCGGTGGTGGCGGCGGCGGTGGGGCGAAGTCCTCTGTCGGATCCGCAGGTGCCGCCGCAGGCGTAGCCGCCGCAACAGACGCAGGCGTAGCCGCCGCAACAGGCGCAGGCGTAGCCGCCGCAACAGACGCAGGCGTAGCCGCCGCAACAGACGCAGGCGTAGCCGCCGCAACAGACGCAGGAGCGGCTTCGGGCATCGCATGCCAACGATGCTCGCACTTACCGCATTTGACCTTCCGGCCCTTTGTTCCGAGCGCACCGTCCTTAATCTTGAAACGGGAACCGCAATTCGGACAGGTAAGACTCATTGGCGCATCCGCCCACATGATTAATTGTTAATCGCATCCAAAATTAAGAGTAGATCGCCCCACTTGCAAGAACGCTAGTGCTCCACCAGAATCAAACTTTATGAAAACGCATACTTTACAACGCGTTTATTTAGGCCCCTTGGGGGCCGGGAGACCGCTGCCAGCGTGGTTCAATTTGAAAATGTCGGCGTCCGTTACGGAACCGGTCCGGAAGTTATAAGTGATATCACGTTCGATTTGCCGGATGGCTCCTTTCACTTCGTGACCGGTCCCAGCGGCGCCGGAAAATCCTCATTGCTTAAGTTAATGTACCTTGCTTTACGACCGAGCCGGGGCCTGATTAACCTGTTTGGCCGCAATGCGGCGTCGATCGAAAAGGCTGAATTACCGGCTATTCGACGTCAAATCGGCGTCGTTTTCCAGAATTTCCGCCTGATCGACCATCTTTCCACATTCGATAATGTCGCGCTGCCACTTCGTGTTTCGGGCGCCGCTGAAAATATGATCCAAAAACATGTAGGAGAATTGCTCGGTTGGGTTGGCCTCGCCGACCACCTGGAAGCAAAGCCGCCAACCCTCTCCGGTGGACAGCAACAACGTGTCGCGATCGCCCGCGCCGTTATCGGACGGCCACGCCTATTGCTGGCGGACGAGCCGACGGGAAACGTCGACGATCAGATTGCTGTCCGCCTATTATATTTATTCGAGGAACTCAATCGCATGGGAACAACCGTCGTCATTGCGACCCATAACGAGTTCCTGGTCAAACGATTCGGACACCCGCAATTGCATCTCGAGAATGGTCGGCTTGATGCCCGCCCGCCGGTATCTCGGAAACAATAGGCTGATATGGCAGATCGCAACGACCTCCCGCTGTCCGAAGACGCGTCGACGAGATTGGTCCCCTGGATCGTCGGTGTAATGGCGTATCTTGCCGCCCTCGCCTTCGCCGCGGCGCTTATGCTCTCGAACATCGCCAGCGAATGGAGCCAAGGCCTAGAAGGGTCCCTAACCGTGCAGGTACCGGTTGCGGAAGGTGACAAGGCGGACGTCACTGATGCGCGAATCGTATCCGCGGTTCGCATTCTACTGAAGACCGAGGGCGTGGAGAGTGCGAGACCTATTCCGCTGGCGGAGATCGCTGAAATGCTGGAGCCTTGGTTGGGCACCGGTGCCGGCACATCCGAGCTGCCATTGCCGCAGGTCATCGACGTCCAACTCCACGAAGGCGCAAATGTCGACCTCGATGAATTGTCGCGCAAATTGGAAGCTACGGTTCCCGGCATCTCGCTTGAAAGTCACGAGCAATGGCGAAACACGCTTTTGGTTCTATTCCGGTCGGTCGAGTTTGTGGCTATTCTCATCATACTGTTGATATCGACAGTGACCTTGGCCGCCATCGTCTTTACTACCCGCAGCGTCTTGGCGGTCCACTATGAAATTGTCGAGGTGCTGCACCTTATCGGCGCCCAAGATACCTACATCGCCAACCAGTTCCAGAAACACGCCTTCCGCATGGGCTTGAAGGGCAGCGTCGGCGGCACGGCCAGCGCCTTGGCGACGATCCTCGGCATTGCCCTCCTCACCAACGATCTGGAAACGAGCCTGCTGCCGCCGACGACTCTGGCCTATTGGCATTGGCTGTTGCTTGCGATGCTGCCGATCGGCGAATCCTACGGTGCCATGTTGACAGCACGGTTTACCATTTTGCGCGCCTTGCGCCGCATGAGCTGACGAACGGACCGTCCAACATGCAACGCCGATCAAGACGACATGGGACAGTTATTATAGGAATTGCCGGAGCCGGTTTCTTATTTTGGCTCGCAGGCCTGTTTGCTTTCTTACAAAGCATTCCCAAACAAATCGAAGATACGGTAACCGTTACCGACACAATCGTCGTCCTGACTGGCGGTAGCCTGCGCCTACAAACCGGATTGGAATTGCTGCAACAAGGCAAAGCGGGCAAGCTATTCATCTCCGGTGTCCACCGAGGCGTCGACGTGGAGCAACTGTTGCGCCTTGCCCGGCAGTCACCGACGGAGCCGGATTGTTGTATATCTCTCGGCCACGAGGCTGACGATACGACTGGAAACGCCGCGGAAACCGCAATCTGGATGGATAAACACGGATATCGTAGCATGCGCCTCGTGACTGCCGCCTACCATATGCCCCGAAGCATCATCGAGTTTCGCCACGCCATGCCCAACACCACGATCCTGTTACACCCGGTATTTCCCGAACAAGTTAAGCTGGAGAAATGGTGGATGTGGCCAGGCACCGCAGGTTTGATTCTAGGTGAGTATTCCAAGTATTTAATTGCCAGAACCCGACACACCCTTACTCGTTTGACCGGTTAAGAGATCGCCCGTGATAGCCCTTCGTTCGACCATTTTCGCCGTAATCTTCTATTTTTGGGCAACGATTCTAAGCCCGCTCTATCTGCCCCTCATGCTGGGGAGCCGCCGGTTTTTCTGGCGTTGCTGTCTCTCCTGGTGCCGTAGTTGCATTTGGGTAATCCGCAAAATAATGGGGATTGAATACGAAATACGCGGCCGCGAGAATTTGCCCACGGATGGCCCCTTCATCATTGCTTCCAAGCATCAATCGGCTTGGGATACGCTGATCTACAACATTATCGTCCTCGATTGCGCCTATGTCGTGAAACGGGAGCTATTCTTGTTCCCGTTCTTCGGCTGGTTTCTGTGGCGCGTAGGCATGATCGGTATCGACCGGAAAGGCGGAGCCAGTACGCTCAAGCGATTGGTCGCCAGCTGCAAGGCGCGCCTCGAGGTGGGTCGCTCCATTGTCATTTTCCCGCAAGGCACCCGCACGCCGCCCAGCACGAAGAATCCGTATTTACCGGGCGTCGCGGCACTCTACACGCAATGCAACGTGCCGGTCGTGCCAACCGCTCTGAATTCCGGCATGTTTTGGCCCCGGCGGACATTCCTGAAACATCCAGGAACCGTCGTGATCGAGTTCCTGCCGGCGATAGAACCAGGCCTACGCCGCCGTGAATTTTCGACTCTACTGGAAGAAGCCATTGAGTCGGCCACAACACGGATCGAGGAAGAAGCGCAGCGGGTATTCGGAGTCGGTGACCAAATCGCCGATTGAACCCCTTTTGGCCTCGAGCTAGGCTTATCGACGCTTTCGCCCAGATCATGGGCCACGCGAGGATAAGTCCCGTCAAATCTGGGAGATGAAGTACCGGTATTCAGACAACGAATCGGCCACTGTCGAGAAGACCGTAGCGGAGACCTGGAGCCGTATCGCTACGGCGTTGTCTGCACCCGAACGTGAGCCAGCTTATAAGCGTCGCCGATTTTTAGATGCTTTGTCGGAATTTCGCTTCCTGCCCGCCGGCCGCATTCTTGCGGGCGCCGGGACGGGCCGCGATGTCACCCTATTCAATTGTTTCGTCATGGGGCACACCCCATAGAGGCGCAATCAAGACCAATCCAATGACCAAGAACATTCCGTCGGCCACAACCCGTAGCCAGAACTTAGCCACATTCCTGAAAGCGTGACTGACGGCCAATCAATCACGGAGGAGAGGGGAGCGCATTCCCGCGCCAACCAACTCCCACAACAACCCGCGGAGCAGATAGAGCCGTGCGGCAATAATCAAGCTACCGCCGATATTTTCGTTCAGGTAGTCGCCGAGCCGACCATACCCAACCCAAGATGCCGCCATGCTCACCGCGGAAAAGAATACAATGAACGAGCGCACGCCCTGCCAGAAGCGGTCCGTATACGGAGTTTCGACGATCTCGGTACCGTCCAACACCTGCTCGACGATCGGCTTCTCCCATCTTGCGGCGCGACATAGAGAGATCAGCAAAACGCCTTCAAAAGTATTAAAGACTGCGCTGTAGAGAGTGCGAAGCTCTGGATTCGCTCCAATGTCGTCGAACAGAAGCCGAAAGAATAGATCGGCGCCAGAGGCTACCGCTAAAACAGTTACATTGCGGCTAATCCGCGCCGCATTGGCCTGCGACGACTAGGCCTAGCGTCCGCGCGCGCCACCAACCATCCAGATAGTTTGCCCCTTGCCGCTTCATGACTTATGTCCCGCCGCCGCCAGCTCTTCGAGATCCGTGACAACCCGCTGCAATTCTTCCACGATTCGTCTCGGTGCCGACACCTGCTCCAATGCATCCGCCACGGCACGGTAATACCATAACGTACCTGTTCTACCGCCATTGAATCTGTGCCAGAGACCGTCGCCTAACACGCGGTAATCCTCCCGCAAATCACGGGCATTATGCAATTTATCGGCCGCCGCGACGAGCCGGCCAGATGCTGAAATCTCGGCGATAGACGCAACAAAGCTCTCCTTGCGTTGCTGCCACGAAGGCTTGGCTCCATCACCATCCCAATCAGAACACTCACGCACGATCGCCAATACGTTGGAGCCGAACTTCGCCGAGATAGTTTCGGCTACGGTCGATCCTCCTTGATCCTCGATGGCGTCATGCAATAAAGCGGCAATCGCCTCATCCTCGGTGCCGCCGGCTTCGAGAACGAGCGCCGCAACAGAGAGCAAATGCGCGATATACGGAGTGGAGCTGCCTTTGCGCATCTGTGAGCGATGCCAATCCTGCGCACAAGACAGGGCTTCGGCGAAGCGGGCAGTCAGCATTTTCGCTCATCAAGACAGCGTTGGACTTCGGTCCGTAACCGCAGCAATCGACCGTCCTGCAAACCCAATTCTTGCAAATGGGAAAGCGTGTTTTCCAGGTAATCGCTGTTGGCCCCCGCCTTGCCGGAAGCACCCGCGATCATCGCGGCCGTGCGTTTCACATCCATCCTCCCCGCATATTGCTCGTGACTTGGATTGGCAACGAACGTGCGGCACTCAATGCAAACCTCGTTCGCATGGGCATTGAGCGTCCGCGGCAAGTAGACACGGTAGACCATCTCTCGGTCCCAAATCATACCCAACACTTCACGCGCCGCATTGGGTGCCACTCGGAAGAGACGCCCCCGGCAGGAGCCACCATGGTCGAGCCCAAAGACCAATCCCGGCCGTTCCGGTGTGCCGCGGTAGATGTGGGAGTAAATGCAGAACCGGCGATGATACCCGTAAATCGTCGCTGGGCGTGATTCGTCATACTCAAACCCCGGATCCCACAGCAACGATCCATAGGCGAAAATCCAAGCGGATTCCGTCGCCGGCAAGGTGTCGAGCCAATCTTGTTTCGATTTTTCATTCTGCGCCGGACTGCGCCAAGTAGAGAGACGCGTCGTATTCGATTCGAATCCGCTCTTTACCATAAACTGACTGTTACATCCGGAAGTTTCGCCGCGCCAAAATGAGGTCGCTTTACGCCGCCTTTCCCGCCTTATAAGTATTGGCATCAGGAGTGTCCATGCTTTCAAAACGCGCGCTTATCGGGCCCATCATTCTATTGGCCTTCGTCTTGTTCGGCTATCCCGCCTATTGGCTCTATGCGGCGTCGATCGGCGAGGAGCTTCTACATGACTGGATCGACAAGCAACGGCGAGATGGATTCACCGTCAATCACGGTCCAATCGAGACCACAGGATTCCCATTCCTAGTCCGCATCGAGATCTCGGCGCCCGACGCATCCAATCCCGCAGTCGGACTGTCTTGGCGGAGCGAAAAACTGC
>CAXAGK010000164.1:0-7822 GCA_963968305.1 uncultured Rickettsiales bacterium
GGGTAAATCCGGCGAAAAAGCAATTCAGAGTTCGGCAGCCACTGACTCTCAGGGCCAGGTGGTTGCTGATGGTGCCGCGACGGTTTCGGCCGTAGCGGTCCAGGCCGCGGTCGTCGAGGAGGTCGAGACTCGTCTCGACCAAATTCGGATGGCCAAGGCCAAGGGGTACGAGGGCGATGCTTGCGGCGAATGCGGCAACTTCACACTCGTACGCAACGGCACCTGCATGAAATGCGTCACTTGTGGCGCGACCAATGGGTGTTCGTGACTAGGCCCTACCTTGGCATAGTGCTCCCTGTGACTCGGGGCGGGTATCTTACCCGCCCCTTTTTTTATCCCGATAACGTATTCCACTACTAATAAATAGGGTTTCCGACTTTACCCGTTGCTTACGAAAGCATAGCAAGAGTAAACGTACAAAATGGAGATCATAATATGGCCGGAAAAATAGAAGCGCGTCTTGCCGAACTCGGGATCGAATTACCAGAAGCTGCCGCGCCCGCGGCAAATTACGTTCCCTACGTGTTGGAAGGCGGCACGCTCTATATCGCGGGACAGGTTCCGTTCTGGAACGGCGAACTGAAGCATGTCGGCAAAGTCGGCGCGGATTATTCCGTCGACGACGCCGTTGCCGCCGCGCGAGTCTGCGGTCTCAACCTCATCGCGCAAGCACGCGCCGCCGTCGGTGATCTGGACCGGATCACCCGCATCATGAAGGTTGGCGGGTTTGTCAATTCGGTTCCGGATTTCACGCAGCATCCGGAAGTCGTCAACGGCGCTTCCGATCTGTTTGTCGAAGTCTTCGGCGATGCCGGAAAACATGCGCGATTTGCCGTCGGTGCGGGATCTTTGCCACGCGGTGTCGCGGTCGAAGTCGATGCCGTAATGGCGGTCGACTAAACACTTCCGGCTAGGTATCGCCTACCACCAGATACGCGGACGCCTAAGGCGAGGCAACATTGGCGGTAGCGGTCCGATCTGCTGCTCGCCCCATGGCTGCTCCGAATTGCCTTCCAGGGAGCGCAGGCGCTCGATCCGTTCCACTGTGGGCGGATGACTGCGCAACAAGGACGGCTGGTCGCCACGCGCCAGGACCAACCGACGCCATGTCGCATTCACGATGCGATCTATCTTGCCGAGTGCAAAAGCCAATCCTGCGGGATCACCGGTCAACGCCGCTGCTTCTAAATCAGCCTCGAATTCTCGTGTTCTCGAGAGCGCAAATTGCAGCAACCCGGCGAAGGTCGGGGCGAAGATCAATATCAGAACCCCGAACCAAGGTACACGGCCATCGCCAAACAACGCCGCGGGGATGCTCACCACCGCGACCGCGAGTCCGACGAAGGCCATAAGTCGGGTCATGCGGCTGACCGTGTCCGCCAATTGCATAATGCCAAGATCGTTTTGGGCGATATGGGCTATTTCATGGGCGAGCACGGCTACAGTTTCCCGAAGCGACAGACCGCGCAGCATGCCATCGGTGAGAACAACGGCCGCGTCTTCGCGCCGACCAATCGCGAAGGAGTTCATCCCTGTGTCGGGTAGATAGTAGAGTCTGGTACCGCCAACAAACCGGCCTTGGCGGCGAGCCGTTCCATGGCCTTAGCCACGGGCAGAATATCATGTGGGTCGATGCGCCGAGCGCCGAAATACCGCATCGCTGCCTGTGTCGGCAAACGGGGAGCTAAGATCAATCCCACGACTCCGCTAACCAGAACCAAAAAAAACACCAGCCGGCCCGGTCAAGAGGAAGGCGCTGAGCGCTAATAACCCGAGCAATCCCGCCAATAGAAAGGCCGATTACAGCAAGTTACGTGCCTTATGACGCCGTCGCGCGGGTTCCGAAAGATGCCTCATCCCTTCCCGATGGGGACGCGACATCCTAATGTCACGGTCACTGTCTAGTCACCGAAACCGTATAGCTGCACCGCATTCGAGCAGATTACCTTTTCTTGGATGTCCTTCGGCAAATGCCCCAATTCATCCTCGATGAAACTCTGCGAATCCGGCCATACGCCGTCCGGATGCGGGAAATCGGAGCCCCACATGACATTGTCCTCGCCAAGTAGGTCCAGCAAGCGCGTACCTACCTTATCGGACTGGTATGTCGCATAGCACTGGCGGTGCCAGTACTCGGACGGTTTCATTTTAAGTGTCAGGTCCGTGAACTGATCTTCCCATTCCAGATCCATGTGATCGAGGATATAGGGAATCCAGCCGATACCAGACTCGCCGATGACGATCTTGATGTCGGGGTAAGCCTCAAGCACACCACCATAGATGATCTCCATCAGGATCTTCGACATCGACATTTGGAAGCCGGTGATATGCACAGCGAAGGCTTGACGTTGCTGCATCGGTGCGAAACCGTCCCAATCCGGCTTTGGCGTCCCAATCGTGTGAAAATGAACCGGCAGCTTGGCCTCGTTGGCCGCTTCCCAGACCGGATACCAATCAGGGTGAAACAACGGCTTCAGATCGTGCGTATTGGCGACCTCGATGCCTTTGACTGCGCCGCGCGCGGCGACACGTTTGATCTCTGAGACAGCGGCTTCGATGCTGTGACTGGGAATCGCGGCCAAACCAGCGAACCTTCCCGGACTGCTCCCACAAAAATCACCAAGCCATTCGTTGTAGATGCGCATCACCTCGATCTCGGCCTCCGGGTCCTGCAGCCGCTGTGCCGCACCCAGAACTCCATAGAGAACTTCGGCTTGTACGCCATCACGATTCTGATCCTTGATACGGAGCTCCGGCGTCGTCAGGCGTCGAATGCCGTTCTTGCCATCCTCATAGAGGCCTTCCGCCGCCATCAGATCGGAGCGATGAATGACCCCCGGCACATATGGGCGTCCCGCCGATCCCATGCCATTTACCAAACCGAAATCCGCGCCATTGCGTGTTACCCAGCGCGGGCCCCCTTCAGCGTCTTCGTTCACATACGGCATGCGCTCGCGCATTTGGCCGCTGGCGTTTGACGTGAATAGGTCCGGCGGCAACCAAATCAGATCGATATGGCAATCAGCTGATATGCATTTGTATTCCATGATTATCCCCCTGCCGCCCTGTCGGCGATTGCGAGCGCGCTTGCTCCCTAAGTAACCTTAAGCGGCTATGGGAACGGTCAAGGGTTGGGGTTCGGCTAATTCTTGCGAAAGAGGTAGCGCAGCCCCGCCTTCCGCCCGCGAAACCGTTTGTGGACTGAGAAGCCACGGTCCTCGAATAAGCGGCGCAAATTCTCTGGCCGAAAGAACTGAACATGGCGCGGTGGATTAAATACATCCCAATCAAGGATGTTTTCTGGCACCAATGGGCTGTCGATATTGGGTGTCGTGATATAAACAAAGCCGCGACTGGAAATATGATGCGATAAAAAGTCCATGTATAAATCCAGATCTACAACATGTTCTATTACCTCCGAAGAGTATATTAGTTTATATTTCTTATCCCTTCTTTTAAAGTATTCAAAACTTTCACAATAAAAATTATTTTTACTGAAAGCTTTGCGTGCGAATTCAATGGAATTCACGCTGATGTCAAGCCCCGTTGGCCGCATCCCAAATCTGCGAAATGCCTCTACTTGAAACCCACCACCACACCCGACATCGAGAACCGGACCTCTGCAAGCGAAGCGATACAAACGCAAGGCATTTCGAAGAGCCCGACGGAACCTAGATTTCGCTTTCGGATAATATTCCGGCGTAATCTGCCCACCGGTATTGTACATACTGTCCAAGACCATCTCGGAAGGCATTGGATAGAGAAAGACGAAACGGCATAACTCACATTCCTGGAAGTGAAACTCCCGAACATTGCGAAAGGCGGTGGTTTGACTGGTGTCACAGATAGGACAGATAGCTCGATCCGTAACACTAATATCTATTTCCTCAGGCATGCGCCGTGCGTATCCCAAACTGGCAATTGCTGCAAGAGAAGAGGTAATTCAGATAGCTTTCTCTTGCCATTAACCCCGCTGCACACCACTCTTGTTATTTGCCATTATCATCGACCCGGCCCTCATGCCAGACGGACACGAACCCATTTCAGTAAAGGTTGTATCGAAGATCATCGAGGTCGATTCCGAACAATGGGACGCGTGTGCCAGGACGAATGCACCAGACAGCAATCCTTTCGTCAGCTATGCATTCCTGCACGCGCTCGAAGAAAGTCATTCTGTGCGACCGGAGAGTGGCTGGCAGCCCCAACATCTGATTGTTGAGGACGCCAACGGTGAAGTCGCGGGTGCTGTCCCAATGTACCTCAAGAGCCATTCCATGGGCGAATACGTATTCGACTACGGTTGGGCCAACGCTTATGAGCGCGCAGGCGGCCAGTATTACCCGAAGTTACAGGTCTCCATTCCCTTTACGCCCGTTACCGGGCCGAGGCTCTTGGTGCGCCCCGGCTCCGGTGAGGACACCACGCGAGCCGCCCTGGTCGCGGGAATGATCGAATGGACCAATCGCAACGAAATCTCTTCCCTGCATGTCACGTTCCCAACTTTGGAGGAAGCGGAGTACCTGGAAGCCGCCGATTTCCTCATTCGCCACAATCATCAATACCATTGGTACAATCAGGGCTATGAGACTTTCGACGACTTCCTCGGCTCTCTGAACAGCCGCAAACGCAAGATGATCCGCCGCGAACGCCGCAAGGTCGCCGAGGCCGGAGTGGAGATGCAGTGTCTGTCCGGCAGCGACCTGACGTCGGAGGCCTGGGACGCGTTCTATCGCTTCTATACGGACACCTATGACCGAAAATGGGGCTATCCGTATCTCACTCGTGAATTTTTCGAGATCATATCCAGTACCATGGCCGACAATGTCATGCTGGTCTTGGCATCAAGAGGCGATATGCCGATAGCCGGGGCATTGAATCTCAAGGGCGGCGACACGCTGTTCGGCCGCAACTGGGGCTGTGTCGCCGACTATAAGTTCCTGCACTTCGAAACCTGCTACTACAGTGCTATTGAGTACGCGATCGACCACGGATTATCGCGCGTCGAAGCGGGCACCCAAGGACCCCACAAATTGCAACGCGGCTATGTTCCGGTTCAAACGCGCAGCGTCCATTGGATACCTGATCCTGGTTTCCGCACCGCCGTTGCGCGGTTTTTAGAGGAAGAACGCAGCGAAGAGGCCCGAGAAATGAATTATCTCGAAGATGAGACACCGTATCGCCAAGATGTCGGGGAGTCGTAAGCGCAAACTGTAATGTTGCACCCACCAGTACTGAGGGGTTTGGGTACGATAATGGGCGGGGAAATTAAATTGCTTTGCAGGTTGAAAGCATGAGTGATCGTTTGATCCTTCTGGTCGATACCGATTCTACGGATTTAGACCGTCTAACGCAGCAACTATTGCCTTTCGGCTATGGTGTAGATCACTGCAGGAACGTGTCCGATATCGGTGAACGTATCACCGCTCGCGAGCCATCTGTGCTACTTGTCCGCGTCGACAGTGGACCAGCCTCAGGCTCGGAAACGACGATCGAGAACGTCGCGCGTATTCTCACCGACGGCGATCACAAAACGCCGACAATTTTCCTCGCCGATGAGTATGATATGAAATCACGCCTCGCGTCGATCCGTATCGGAGCGAAGGCATTTTTCGTACGTCCCCACAGCCCTCTCGAACTGGTCGACGCTTTGGACCTCCTCACCGAGCCCCAGGAGGAAGAGCCTTTTCGGGTTCTCATCGTCGACGATGACGAACGTATTTCTGAATTCTATATGGCCGTCTTAGAGCACGCCGGTATGCAGGCGATGGCGCTGAGCAACCCGATGAAGGTCTTGGATGCGCTTTCCGACTTCCGCCCCGAATTGGTGCTGATGGATCAATACATGCCCGAAATCGAAGGTCGGGAATTGGGCGCTGTCATCCGCCAAGAAGACGCATTCCTATCCATACCGATTGTATTCCTTTCGGCGGAAAGCGATCCCGACAAGCAACTGGAATTGATGAAAATCGGAGCGGACGAGGTCCTCACCAAACCCATCAGTGCGGAGCGCCTTGTCGCTGCCGTGCGCATTCGCGCCGAACGCTTCCGCCGATTGCGCTCGATGATGCTGCGGGACAGCCTGACAGGGCTCCTGAACCACACCACGACGAAAGAACAACTCAACATCGAGCTATCGCGAATGCGGCGCGGAAACATGTCGTTGGCTTTTGCATTGATCGACCTGGATAACTTCAAAACGGTCAACGATACCTATGGGCATCCGATCGGCGACCAAGTCTTGAAGACCATGTCTAATTTGTTGAAGCAGCGTCTGCGTATGACCGATCTCATCGGCCGATACGGAGGTGAGGAATTCGCCGTGGCCTTGCCCGATGTATCACCTTCGAACGCGATGCTGGTGCTCGACAAAGTCAGAGAAGCTTTCGCCGACATCAAGCAAATGTACAACGGCGGCGAGTTTTCCGTCTCCTTGAGCTGTGGTGTCGCGATGTTCCCGGATTTCGACGATGTTCCCGCACTAACCAAAGCCGCAGATCAAGCGCTTTACAAAGCCAAGACGAAGGGCCGCAATCGCGTCGTTCTGGCGGTCCCACCCGCTGCGTCTGAATCGGCGAAAAGCAGCTAGCGGGCGAGTTCCGGCGTCTTCTTCTCGTTGGCGCCATCTTTCTTGCGTTTGCCGCCCTTGTTCGGCGACGCTTCGAAAAGGAACGTCAACGCGTCGTCCTTCTCGTCAATCGTGACACTGCCACCTTTCTCCAACTTACCGAATAGCAGTTCTTCCGAAAGCGGCTGCTTGATTTTCTCTTGTATCAAGCGACCGAGCGGACGTGCACCGAAGTTCTGATCGTAGCCATTCTTTGCAAGCCAATCATGCGCCGCTTCCGACAAGGAAATGGTCACGTGGCGATCCGCGAGCTGCTCTTCCAATTGCATGATGAACTTGTCGACGACACGGCCGACCACAGCGGAAGTCAACTTCGCAAAGCCGATGATCGAGTCGAGGCGATTACGAAATTCCGGCGTGAACAACCGGTTGATCGCATCTTCGTCCTCGCCAGTCCGCTCGTTCCGCGCGAAACCGATCGCCGCCTTCGCCAAATCCGCCGCACCCGCGTTCGTCGTCATGATTAGAATCACGTTGCGGAAATCGACCGACTTGCCGTTGTGATCAGTCAGCTTGCCGTAGTCCATGATCTGCAGAAGGATGTTAAAGACATCCGGATGCGCCTTTTCGATCTCGTCCAACAGCAAGACCATATGCGGATTTTGATCGACCGCGTCCGTCAGCATGCCGCCTTGATCAAAACCAACATATCCTGGAGGTGCGCCAATCAAGCGGGACACGCTGTGGCGCTCCATATATTCCGACATGTCGAAGCGGACGAGCTCGATCCCCAGCGTATTAGCCAATTGACGCGCCACCTCGGTCTTGCCGACACCGGTCGGGCCCGAGAATAGATAACTGCCGATCGGTTTTTCCGGCTCGCGCAAACCGGCTCGTGCCAATTTGATGGCGCTTGAGAGCGAATCGATGGCCTTGTCCTGTCCGAACACGACCATCTTCAAATCACGCTCAAGCGTGGACAACGCCAGTTTGTCATCCTTCGAGACTTGCTTCGGTGGGATCCGTGCCATTTTTGCGATCACATTTTCCACATCCCGAACGCCGAGCGTCTTTTTGCGTTTGGACGGCGACACCAGCATTTGCGAGGCGCCGACTTCATCGATGACGTCGATGGCTTTATCCGGCAATTTGCGGTCACCGATGTACCGGTTCGACAATTCCACCGCCGCCCGCAGGGCTTCTGCCGTGTAGCGAACCTTGTGATGCTCTTCGTAGTAAGGCTTCAGGCCGCGCAAA
>CAXAGK010000165.1:0-7820 GCA_963968305.1 uncultured Rickettsiales bacterium
CCGTTCACTATGCGACGACGGGACCGGAAATTTGGCGCGACACGGACGGCGGGGTAGATGTCTTCGTCTCTGGCGTCGGTACCGGAGGCACAGCGACCGGAGTCGGAAAATTCCTGAAAGAGCAAAAGGCATCGGTGCAGCTGGTCGTGGTGGAGCCAGAATCGAGCCAGATCATTTCTGGTGGCGACCACAGCCCGCATATGATCCAAGGCATTGGGGCTGGATTCGTGCCGGACAATTTGGAGACCGGTTTGATTGACGAGCTGATCCCGATCACCAACGACGAAGCCATGGAGACCGCACGGCAATTGGCGTTGTTAGAAGCCATACCGGGCGGCATATCCTCTGGCGCGATGGCCTGCGCAGCCTTGAAACTGGCGGCGCGGGACGACATGGCAGGCAAGACCATTGTCACCATCCTTCCGTCCTTCGCGGAGCGCTATCAAACAACCCCACTGTTCGACGGGCTGGATGTTCCGGAATAATCAATCGCCGTCGCGCAACGTCACCTGACTTTCACTATAAGCCTGTAACCCGTCCCAATGGTGTTCAAGTTCGGCGGCGAATAGGCCCCGCGTCACACCCGCGGCGAGTTTGGGTACCGCCACATACATGGCGTTGATCGAGGCACCGCTCATACCGAAGCTCATCCAGGCACCGATCCCAAAACAGTGGATGTCCTTCAGGAACGGCGCTGCTCCCGGAATCTTTTCGAGAAACGCATAGTCGGGTCCGAGATAGGGGTAGCGGCCGAGCCGCTCTTCGCGCTCTTCTTCGGGCGGGTCGTAGCGGTCCGCCCAAGTCGCTATATGGTCGGCGAAGGGGGCGAGTTCGGGACGCAGCGCACAGTCCATATCCACGCCGGTGCCGCAAATCAAATAGTCTGCGGCGAAGATGCCCTTAGGTGTCCGGATGGCGGCCCGACCGTCTTCCACCGTCGCGTCGAGCCACGGTTCCCCCGTGCGAATTCTGAAATGTGGATACCCCGTGCAACGATTATAGGCATCTTGCGGAAAGCCCTCGCGCAACCCCAAAACGTGCTGCATGAAGCGCCACCGCCACACATCGTTCATCTCGCTGAGGTGGCGCAAGAACCCGTGAAAGGTGACGTAGCGCAAGGGTTGGATCGTTTGTAGGTCCGCGCGCCTGCAAAAGAGATGAACCGGATTGGCTCCGGCATCGAGCGCTTCCGCCGCATTGTCAAACGCCGACGCCCCGGCCCCCAACACCGCCACCGTCTTTCCCGCGAGCGAAGGGAAATCGATATCGTCGGCGGCATGCGCTCGTAGATGCTTTGGCAGAGCTTCGACGCAGTCGGGCATCCACCAGCGGCCAGTCCCGTCTTGTCCTGTCGCCAGGACGATCTTTCTCGCATGGATATACGAGCGCTCGCCTGCCGCTGTTTCAATCTCCGCTCGAACGCACCCTTCGAGCGGATGGATCGCCGTCAGCGCGGTCTCGTTTCGCACATCAATCTCCAACACCTTACGCAACCACAGCAGGTAGTCGTTCCAGTGACCCGTTGGGATGAGATCGAGCGCCACCCAGGCTTGCTCCCCGAAGGAGGCCTCGTGCCAAGATTGATACGTGAGCGATGGGACGCCGAGATCGGGGCCGGGATAATCCTTGGGCGAGCGCAATGTCCGCATCCGCGCGAAAGTAACCCAGGGCCCTTCCCGGCCATAAGCGGCTTTATCGATAACAACGACATTGTCGATTTGATCACGCTTCAAGGCATGGGCGGTCGCGATACCGCTCTGCCCGCCGCCGACGATCAGCACATCGTGAATCGGTGTGCCATCCAAATGATGCCGTACCGGCAGCCATTTAAGTTTCGGATGCTCGATCGCCTTCAGATCTCGGCGGATCTGACGTTCCAGTCGCTCCAAGCCCGCGTCGACCATATCGCGCGTTCCGCCGTTGTATTATGCGGGAGCGAAGACGTCGTCTTGCGGCTTCGCGGTCATTCCCGGCACTTCGACCGGACCGCTGAACGCGGAATCCCGCTGCAATGTCGGCATCACCTGCGTCGCGAAAAGACGCATGTTCAACTCGCCGTCCTCATGTGGCATGCCGCCATAGGAGAAATCGGAGACAATGTGATCGGTTCCGGTCAATGTCCGCAATTCACGGACCTGCTCGATGCAATCGTTCGGCGTGCCGACAATCTGAATCTTGACGTAGAAATCAGTCATCTTCTGACGCGCGTCCTCGTCTTTCAGCTTCGAATAGGTTTTCGCCATTTTACCATAGGACTCATAGCCTTTGACGTTGGCGAGGTGACCGTCCGAGAAGTTGTAATGATTGTCGATGGAGTCCCATTTCGCGCCAAGATACTGCATCGCTCGGTCGTGGGCCTCGTCCCGGCTTTCAGCGACGGAGACGTTGGTGAGAATTACCGGCGGGCGCGGTGTATGCCCAACGCTGACGGCGATGTCGCGGAAGCTTTGGATATCAGCCGCAGCCTTCGACCATTCGTTCTGCATGATGACCATCATGCCGAAGCCGAGCTTAGCCATGATCTCCGCCGATTCTGGACTGACAGATGACGCATAGAAACGACGTTCTGGATGCGAGATCGGGCGCGGGCGGATCGACATTTTTGGAATCTTGTAGAACTCGCCGTCCCATTCGAAGACTTCGTCCTGCAAGGCCTTGGTGATCAATTGTGCGGACTCGGCGAAGCGCGGGCGCGCTTCCTCCATCGGCACTCGGAACCCGGCATATTCAACGCTCGCCGCGCCGCGCCCGAAACCAAACATGCAGCGCCCGCCGCAAAGCAGATCGAGGTAGGCGATTTGTTCAGCGACCCGGATCGGGTCGTGCCATGGCAGAACGATCACACACGTGCCAAGGGTAATGCGTTTGGTTTTACCTGCGAAATAGCTGAGCAATTGCAGCGGATGAGGCGACATCGAATAACCGGTGAAATGGTGCTCCAGGCCAAACAGCGAGTCGAACCCAAGAGGTTCGGCCAAATCGCCCAATGCCAGATGCTCCGCCAAAACAGACGCGTCGGAGCGCCCCGCTTGTGCCAATACGCTAAGATCCGTTCCGATTTTCATATCTGCCCTGCTCCGTTGGCTCTTTAATGATTTACACTACCAATTAGGTCGAGGGACGCACGTAATCCATGCTAATTCAAACGGGCGATAAACGCGTCGATCGCGGCATTCGTTTCCGTCGGATACTCAACTTGCGGATAGTGACCGCAATTCGTAATGATTTCGATGCTTAAATCACACACCTTTTCCTGCAACAAATCCAGATAAGGTGAAGATTGATCGTGGACTAAGGAATGGCGCCTGCCGTCGGGCGTGATGTAGGTGGACTGTAGTGCCAGAACAGGGACGCGGATATCCTCCAACAATCGTTCCATCTCCTCTAAATCATGACGTCCTATATCTGCTAGAAGCGACACACCGAGTTGGGGCGCTACTTGTGTCGCACGCTCGGTCATTTCGGCCACCTTTTCCGGATCGAAACCGGGGCTGAACATTTTGGCGAACATTGCGCGGGCCAAATCCTGATACCCTTCTGGCGCACTATCAGAACCGAGGGCAGCGTGGACACCGGAGATGGACGGGCTGAGACGGCTGCCGTCGACGAGGATCACAGCCCTTGTCAGTTCCGGTACGCGGGCGGAGATATCCATTGTCACGCGACAGCCGAGGCTATTGCCGATGACGATTGCCGGTGGAAGATCGAGCGACTTCATCAGCGCGACCACGTCACTACCATGGGTTTCGACTCGCGCGTGATCATCACGCCCCCATGTCGCCCCATGGCCGCCGAGATCAACGGCAATGCATCTATGACGCGGTGAGAAATACGCCACCTGCGCATCCCAATCGCTGTGGTCGCAGCCAAAGGCGTGTATAAAGACCAGGGTCGACGCGCCGGCGCCCGTATCCGAATGCTCGATCATGTTTATTACCTTTCACGGACAGCTACTGCGGCACGGTGTCTGATCCCGGTGCGCGGTTTAGGTTATATAGATACTTGGGACGATCGGTATGATTTCGACAGGAGACTCTATAAATGGCGCATGATGACCTGCCCTTCGAGGGCGTGAAAGTACTCGACCTCAGTCAAGGAGTGGCGGGGCCGTATTGCGGCATGCATTTCGCGCGCAACGGCGCTGACGTGATAAAATTGGAACCACCCGGCACCGGCTGCTGGAGTCGCCAACTGGGGAAGGCGATAGGCGATCAAACCGCGCATTCAGTCGTCGTCCATCGCGGCAAGCGGAGCCTCGCCGTTGATTTGAAATCACCCGAGGGATTGGAGATTGCCAAAAAACTGGCGGCCGAATGCAACGTCATGATCCAGAATTATCGGGTCGGCAAACTGGCGAAACTCAGCCTTGATTACGATTCCGTCGCCAAGGTAAATCCGAAAGTTATCTATGTCGCTGTTACCGGCTTCGGACAGGAAGGGCCGCGTCGCGATCAACCCGCGACCGATTCCGTGATGCAGGCTTATACCGGAATGATGTCAATCAACCGCGACATCAACGGCCTGCCGCAACGGATCAATATGCTGGCGATTGATTTCTCCACCGGCCTCTACGCTTTTCAAGCTGCGGCAGCGGCGCTGTACGGCCAAGCGATGAAAGGAAAAGGCAAGCTAATCGAAACCAGTTTACTGGAATCCGCCATGGTGTTCCAAGAGGCAGCGATCATGGAATCACATCTCCAGGGTGGAGAGGCAGAACCGATCGGCATGCCGGTCGGCAGTTTCAAGACCAAGGACGGCTTCATGTCGATCAATGCGCGCCGCGATCCTCACTTTAAAAGTTTCTGCACCGTGATCGACCGGGAGGAATGGATCGACGATCCGCGCTTTGTCGGAGCGCGTGAGAGGGTCGCCAACCGTGAATTTCTCCTGTCGGAAATCCGCCCAATCATTGAGACCAAGACCAGCGACGAATGGAATAAATTGATTTCCGAAGCCGATATCTTGAATGCCAAAGTGCAAACCCATCTCGATCTGTTCGAGGATACGCAAGTGCAGGCGGTGAACGCCATCCGCTGGGTTGAAAACGACACCTTGGGGCGCATCCCCATGGCGTCGGTCCCAGGCCAACCCATTCCGAAGACCGGCGACCGCCTCTCTCACAGCCCGCATCTCGGCGAGCATAACGAGGCAGTGCTGGCGGAGCTCGGCTACGGAGCACCCGAGATTGAGGCGCTAAAGGCGAAGGGCGTCGTTGGAACCTTCGCGGCGAAAGCAGCGGCCTGACGGAAATAGCTGCTTACAATAATTGCGATTAAGAAGGATTACCGTTCGAATGAGAAATATCCGCGTCAATTCCAGTCGCCTATGGGACAGTCTGATGAGCATGGCCGAAATTGGAGTTCTGCCGAACGGCGGATGCTGCCGTCTCGCCCTCACCGATGAAGACAAGGAAGGTCGCGACCTTTTCGTTGAGTGGTGCAAGGCGGCCGGCTGCGACGTCTCCGTCGACCGGATGGGCAACATATTCGCGCGCCGCCCTGGCCGCGACAATGACCTGCCGCCTATCGTCACCGGTAGCCATTTGGACACTCAGCCTCATGGCGGAAAATTTGACGGTGTCTACGGTGTCTTGGCGGGATTAGAGATTATCCGCAGCCTGAACGATCACGATATCACCACCGACGCGCCGATCGAAGTGACCGTCTGGACCAACGAGGAGGGCAGCCGATTTGCCCCGTCCATGGTGGCGAGCGGCGTCTTCGGCGGAAAGTTCGACTTGGAAGAATCTCTCGCCATAGCCGACGTAGACGGCAAAACCATCGGCGCGGAGCTGGCACGGATCGGCTATGCGGGCGACACGCCCTGCGGTGATCGCCCGTTTGGCGCATTCTTCGAGGCGCATATCGAGCAAGGCCCAATCCTGGAGGCGGACGGCAAGACCATCGGCATCGTCACCGGCGCGCAATGCCAGCGTTGGTACGACGTCACGCTGCTAGGCCAAGATTCCCATGCGGGCACAACGCCGATGCTAATGCGAAAGGATACGGTATTCGCCATGGCTCGCATCATCTCCGCCTTCGAGGATTTGGTCACCGCGAACGCCCCTGATATGGTCGGAACAGTCGGCTGGGTCGAAGTCGTCCCCAATTCCCGCAACACGGTGCCGGGCCGCGCCGACTTCACCATCGATCTCCGCCATCCGCATGCGGACACCTTAGATGGGATGCACGAAGAAGTGCACCGTCTGCTCAAATCCGTCGCCGAGGAATATGATTTGGAGCTCGATGTGCGGGACGTGGCGCATGTGCCCAAAATCGACTTTGACCCCGACTGCGTCGATGCCGTCCGCGAGGCCGCAAACGAGCTCGGCCTTCCTTCCCGCGAAATTCTGTCGGGCGCCGGGCACGACGCCATGTACATCTCCAACGTGGCACCAGTATCGATGATCTTCGTGCCGTGCGAAGGCGGTCTCAGCCATAACGAGGCGGAATCGGCGACAGCCGACGATCTGGGCGCGGGCTGCGACGTGTTGCTCCATGCCATGCTCGCCAAAGCTGGCGTCGCGGACTCTTAGACGCTCGATAGAACGGAAAACTCCCCATCCTCTTCGCCACTGAAACGATCGACGACCTCTTCGCCCGCTACGGGAAAAGTTATCGCGTGCTCGTTATGACCGCGGGCCTTGCCGCCTCATTCACCATGGTCGTCTCCGGCACTATCGTTAGTGTTGCGGTCCCGGACGTCATGGGCGCTTTCGGGGTTGGGCTCGATCAAGCGCAGCTGATGACCACGGGCTTCAATATTGCCATGGTGACGAGCCAGCTGCTGAATGCTTGGCTCGTTGCCGCCTTTGGCCAACGCGCCGGATTCATGCTGATGGCTTTCGTCTTCACTGTCGGCAGCATCATATGCGGCCTCGGCCAAACCTTTGACATGATTGTTGTCGGCCGCATCATGCAGGGGCTGGCGGCGGGTGTGATCCAGCCACTGGTGATGGTCGTCGCCTTCCAGGTGTTTCCGGCCGACCGGCGAGGCTACGCGATGGGCATCTATTCGATGGGCATTTTCTTGGCCGTCGCCGTTGGACCCATTTTCGGCGGCTTCGCCATCGAGCTGTTGAATTGGCGCTATATTTTTTGGGCACCCTTACCGGTGATAGGGATCGGCGCGTTGATGGGTTGGGTATTTATCCCATCCGTTCCGAGCGAGAAGAAACTATCATTCGATTGGACCGGCTATATTCTTCTGATTGTCTCCGTCTATTGTTTGGTCACCGGTCTTACAGAAGGCAACCGCGAAGGCTGGTCTTCCAGCTATATCATCGGACTCTTCATCGTCGGCGTCGGATGCGGGACCGCGCTCATTTGGTCGCAGCTACGAAACGCGCAAACACTGATCGATTTATCACTTTTCAAAAACAAACAATTCGCGATGACGGCGCTTATCGCCTTCGTCTTTGGCGTTGGAAATTTTGGCACCGGATACGGCGTGCCCGTGTTCGGACAACTCATCCAAGGCATGACACCGATTGTGGCCGCCCTCGTGATGTTGCCGTCGGCCTTACTGATCGTCGTCGCCCTGCCATTCACCGGCAAATTAGCCGACAAAATTCCCGCGGATATCGGAATCCTGATCGGCCTCGCTTTGTTCGCCCTCGGCACTGCACCGATGAGCGACGCTGACGTCAATACACCGTTCCTCATGGTGATGTTCTATTTCATTGTCAGCCGCTTCGGCATGAGTTTTACCAACCCGTTCATCATGAACACCGCACTGAAATCTCTGCCGCCGGAACAACTAAGCGCGGGCGGCGGCATGATTAATTTCTGCCGTCAATTCGGTGGCTCCATGGGCCTCAC
>CAXAGK010000166.1:0-7813 GCA_963968305.1 uncultured Rickettsiales bacterium
AAATATCGCGATCTCCAATCCGTAGCTTCCTCCCGGTACCAAAAACCCGGCGGCCAGCACCAAGATAATCGATAAGGTAAAGTAATAGCGGGTAAAGAGATGGCGCATCAACTGCGACGCCTGCGGTCGTTCCAGCGCTGAGAATGTGGCCGGTGCAAAGCACAGCATGAACAATAGCATGCCGCCAAATGCCGCCGCAGCGAACAACAACGAGATCACGTGAAAGGAAAGCCAACCCATGCTTGAGCCTAGCGTTTGGGTTCCCAATAGACCACAAAAAGTCGCTAACGTTGTCTAGTGCTTGCATCCCAATGCCGAATACGATCAAAATTCAGCACTCGCAGAAGTACGAACTTTCGTATGACCAATCCTTGGGGGAGGGGCGTTGTCATGAATAGCATCGTCGGTCGAAAAACGGCTTGGCTTCTTCTGAGCTTGAGTCTCATCTGGGCTGGATGGATCAACATTGATCCGGTCTTTGCGCAACGCTCACGCCTGATATTCGAACACCCATTCATCATCGCCGCTCGCACGGGTGAATTGTTGGCGGTGCGCGAACACATTGCACGTGGTGACACGACGGAGGTGCGCGATAGCATCGGCCAGACCCCGCTGATGATCGCGACTGCGGCCGGTGATCTTGATATCGTTGCCGCGATCGTTGCGGCTACAGACAAAATCGACACGAAAGACAATCAGGGGAATACGGCTTTGGCGTTGGCGGCCATTCACGATCAACTGGAAATCGCACAAATTTTGCTCGATGCTGGCGCCAGTCCGAATGTGCAGAACCGGCAAGGCATGACGCCGTTGATGTTGGGCTCCAAAGAAGGTTGCCTCGCCCAGGTTGAATTGATGATGCAGCGGAACCCGGATTTTACCTTGCGTGACTATACAGGTCGCAGCGTGCTGGGTTGGGCGCGGCAAAGCCGCGATAAACGCGTCTTGCGCTTATTTGAGAGGCTGGGCCTCAGAGATTAAAGAATGTTCCGGTTGCGAACACCGAGGATCCAAGCCTCTTCCGTCTCCACGCCCTGGCGAATGTCCGCAGTGAGTGCCGGGTCTCCCTCGAACAGCGACTCCAGCAAACCCTCGGTATCCAATTCGGCGTAGCGCCGCCCAATCGCGGCAACTTGTCCGGCGTCCTTGGGCCGTCCCGTTAGAATTCGAGGTGCGACAAGCGAAGGATAGACCTCGGCAAGTATGACCGAGGGGCGGGGGTCGAACCGCAGTCCAGTCTCGAACGGCCAGATATGGCAGTTGAACGCCAATTCGGGCGCCTTTCGAATTTGCCACACCCGGGGGATACCAGTCAGCGATTGGCCGCCTACGGATCCGGCTCCTGCAAGTTTCCAGACCGGCTGTGTCGACGGGACCAAGCGGTCGCAGAGCCGCCGCTCAGGCAAATCGGCCGACCCATGCGGGCGTCGCCCGCGTCGCAACAAATGGCTGCGGGTCTCTTCCCTCGGCAACCCCCAAAACGGGAAGGCTTCGTCCGTCAGTCGGACATTCAAGCTTTCTGCGACATCAAAGCGGTTGTTGCGATTGTCTTCGTGATCCGAGATCTCGTCTTCTAAGGTTTGCCATAGGTTCCGCCATGCAAGTCCGCGATACCCGAGGCGCTGAGCTGTGCCGACGGGAAATCCAAACGGAAAATCGAAGCCGATGAGCATACGCCGGCCGCGGTTGAGCGCGTTCGATGCGAGTTGAATGATTCTTTCGGTAGCCATTGCCCGGGTCGACGGATTCTCCAAAACAGACAACACGTAGCCGCTGCGCCGACGCGCTGTTAGACCGAGCCAAATACTGTCGGCGCCGCGCTTCGGCGTGTTGGCGGCGCTCCAATCGACCATCAGATAAGAATCGAATACGGGCATGAGGAGAAGCTATCCAATGCGAACTGACCTGTCAGTTCAATATGCCTTGGCGATTGACCGGTACTGTATTCTGCCCTCATTCTGCGAATATGTATGATTATCCGGAACTGGGAGCCTTTGCGACGGACCGATTTGGGCTTTTATGTATCGCGCTTTTCCTGGAAGCGGTCGTTGGTCGGATTTCTTGGTTGTTTAGCTTGATGCCCCACCCCTTTCTCGTTTTCCAGCGTGTGGCCGGGTTTTTTGGACGACGCTTGAACAAGAGTAGCCGTGGTCCGCGCGCGCTTATCGTCCGCGGGGCTATCGTCACCTTGTTCTTATGTGCATTGGCAATGCTCGCGGGTTGGGGGTTGTCGGTGTGGTCGGCGACATTCCGGAGCGGATGGGTGGTTGATTTGGCGTTGGTCATGTTGCTCGTCTCCCAACGCGGTAGCTATAGCGATGCGTCGCGCACGGTCAGGGCATTGACCTGTGATGGATTGCCGGAAGCCCGTAAACGAGTGAGTGTCTTTCATCGCGGCAATGCGGATCTGCTGGACGAACACGGTATCTGTCGCGCGCTTACCGAACATCTTGCGGGCGAGCTTGGACGATGGCTTCTCGGACCGGTGATTTGGTATTTGCTGCTGGGCCTGCCGGCCTTGCTACTCTACGCGGCAATCATCGCATCGTCTCGAAGTTTGGCGCATGATGATGAAACGAAGGCCGGATTCGGTTGGATGGCGTATCGCTTGGAAGTTCTTGCCGGCGCCATTCCAGGATGGATTGCTGGTCATTTGGTTGTTGCAGCGAGCCTACTGGCGCCGACGGCGCGGCCTATCCGGGCATGGCGTACCATGCATGCGAAGGCGAATTCGCTCTCCAATGCCGCATATGGCTGGCCAGCGGCTGCGTTTGCCGGTGCTCTATACATAGAGATTGGGGGCCCGCATTCCGCCGAAGGTCGGCGCTTGCCGTGGTTCGGGGACGGAAGCCCCCGACTGACCAGCCGAGATGCCCACCGCGCTATGATGCTGTTCGGGTATACCTGCGTCCTGCACGCGGCGCTGGCAGCGGGGTTGGCAGTCGCCAGCCTCATCTTGGTGGGGTGAGTCTTCTATCGAGCTTGAAATAGGCTTTCACGCAAAGCGTCCGAATGGGGATTTGCGAACTTACCTTCGATGACGACCGCGCGTGGAGCCGCGGCATTATCGCCGTAATATCCAGTTGTCCATTCCGAACGAGGATAAATGACGGCACCATCAACGCTAAAGCCTACAAAGGCACCTTGATTTAAGGAATAGGTAAAAATATCAGCGCCTAAATTCGCCGTGGTCGCCGCCTTCGCGCCGCGGCCATACGGACCGATCGCCGCGTTGACGTCCGCTCCGATCTTGACTTTCTGATTGAGGACCGCGTTCAAGCCCCGCTCTGTCATGATTAGAAGCATGACTTCCGCGGTCTGAGCTCCGATCTGTAGGCCAAAGCTGCCGGATCCGAGAAAATAAAATGCCGGATAACTCCATCGACCCTCATTGCCTTTCGCCAATAAGACGCCGCTACCGCCCTCCGCCCCAAAAAAAAGCGCACCTTTGTATAAATTTGGGAAAATTAACACGCCTTTCGCTTTCGTTAGCATGTCGGCAACCCTGTCGCCTATGTCTTTGCTCTGCAGTAGCTTTTGTACTGTAATGTTGGCTTTCTGGACCATTTCTTCCTGGTCGGTCAGGGCATGACTCGGCCCCGCCGCGAATGCGACCATTGCCATAGCGAGAAAACAGCAGCGCGGAAACGTCATTGGAGAACCTCCATTGGCGATTTATTTAAAATTTATTCTTTGTCCACAATATATAGTGTCGGGATCAAATGAACTAACGAAATGTACTCGAATTACGATCACCCAACGCGCTTGATGGCCCCGTGGCCCATCGTCTCGCCAGTGACGTCCACCGGGCCCGTGCCACCCGCCACGATAAAATTATAAATGAGTGTCGAGCGTGGATTCATGCGTTCTTGAGGGAGGCGCGCAAAATTATCCTCTATCGTGGGCGCGATATTGATCTGCGGCTCGGTCTTTAGCGCTTCGCTAAACACCGCAGATAAGAGACGCGCATCATCCGAAAAATAGACTTCGACAGGCCGTATAATTTGACCCGGTTCGATGATCTCCTCTGTCATATTAAACAGCCCGAAACGGATCAATTGAACGCCGTCGCCGTTTCGGCCCTGCATAATGGATTCGAGTTCCGGGAAACGCGCAATCAAATCGGCTTTTGCCTTCGTGAGCGGCGTCGCCGTCCATTCGTATCCGAAACCGAGTGATGGCTTTTGGGGTGCAAAACTTTGTGTCCGAGGGCGGGTGTAGTGCAGCCACCCCAACAAAGCGACGAGAAAAATCAAGACCGCGACGCCGCCGATGCTTTGAAATGCCGATAAACCCATGTTCAAGACTTTCTACGGAGAAGATTGATGGTGTTATGCAAATACGCGATTGACGCAGACGATCCGCCAAACACCGGAATCATCTCCCGTCTCGATGTGGTCTAACCGGGTTAATGACAGGTTTTCAAGAGAGAAAGACAACGCCGATTCCGGATCCAATTCGAGAGCATAGGCGAGTGCGGCTCGAATTGAGCCACCATGAGCAACCGCCACGATATCCCTACCGGCGTGCTGCGATGTATGACGGATGATGGTGGGCACGACGCGGCCGATTACATCGGAGAAGCTCTCGCCATTAGGTGGGCGTTCGAAGGCAGGCGCCAGCCAGCCGGAATGCGGCAGCTTGTCTCGGACCGTAACTAACTCTTCCGACGACAAGCCCTGCCAATCACCGAAATGTTGTTCGCGGAACCCTGGCTCGCGTTCCGTCTGGCGCCATGCGGCGCCGGCCTCAGCAATGGCGTCTGCGGTCGTAACAGCACGTTTCAGATCGCTCGTGATGAGGATCAATTCTTCAGGCAAGAGGGCCGCGAGACCGCCGAGCGCCGCCGCAGAGTTGGTGAAATCCGCTTCGACATCCTGTTGTCCGTAGATGTGGCCGGCATGACTGGTGACCGGTGCGTGGCGAATCCACCACCAGCGGGTTTCGCGGCTCATTTTCGCTCCTATCCTGCTTCGCCGATCTAATTGCGGCATCTCAACCATCCGGGCAAGTGTCGAAGCGTCTCTCATGTCGCCGCCGGGACTTGCGAAAGGCTTCTGGCCATGGTCGCCTATCAAAATGACATACCCCTCGATGGGACAAAACTTACCTGCGGTAGCGGTCCGCTTGCGCACCGTTTTATTAATCCGGTGGATCGCGGCGGCGGGTCAACTTGCGACCGTGCTGATTGTCCATTTCGGGCTCGATTATGCGCTCCCGCTCCTGTTGTGTTTTATTGCGGTTGCAGTGCTGGCAGCGTCCAACTTAGCTATTACCGTGATGAGGTCGACGCGCGGGCGGCTCGCGGACCGTGAAGCATTGGCGCTTCTTGGGTTCGACGCCGTGCAGCTCACCTGTTTACTGTATTTGACCGGTGGGCTGGCCAATCCCTTCGGAATTTTGATCTTAGCCCCCGTTGTCGTCTCCGCCACGATCCTGTCACGCCGCGCCACGATTACGTTGACCGGCGTTGCGGTGCTTGCGATCACCATACTTGCCTATTTTCATTTACCGCTGCCTTGGTCACCGGGCCGGTTGAGCCTTCCGCTTCCCTATATCCTGGGGATTTGGACCGCACTTGCCGTCGCGACCGTATTCATTTCGACCTATGTTTGGTCCGTCGCCGAAGAGGCTCGCCGTATGTCGGAAGCCTTGTCCGAGACGCAGGCCGCGCTGGCGCGGGCTCAAAGATTGGCGGCGCTGGACGGTTTGGCTGCCGCCGCGGCGCATGAGTTGGGCAGCCCGCTGGCGACAATTGCCGTTGTCGCACATGAGTTGTCGAGGGAAGTCCCGGCCGACAGTCCGATCGCGGAGGATGTTAGTCTCTTGGTGAGCCAGTCGGAACGATGCCGTGATATCCTCGCGGATATCGCCACCCAACCGGAAGACAGAGGTGGCGCGCCCTTCGAGCGACTGCCGTTCACCGTATTTCTGCAGGAGGCGGTCGACGACGCGACCGGCGGCTCGATCGAAACTCTGATCGAAATCGCCGATGAACTTGGAGGAGAAGAGCCGCAAATTGATCCAAGACCAGAAATTCTTCGAGGGCTTGGGAACCTTATTCAGAATGCCGAACAGTTTGCGCGAAGTCGGGTAACTTTGACCACTTACTGGGACAGGCGAATCGTTAATGTAACCATCCGCGACGACGGACCCGGCTTTCCGCAATCCGTACTTGCGGCGATCGGTGAACCGTATATTTCGACGCGGACCGGGCGCGGCGATCATATGGGATTAGGCATATTCATCGCGCAAACTTTGTTGGAACGATCCGGTGCGTCTCTTGGGTTTTCCAACAAGGGCGGCGGTGAGGTTGCCATCTCTTGGCCAAGAACTATGATGGAAGGAGCTTCGATGTGAATAGAGTCTTTGGCGTGGTGAGAGGAATAGTGTGCCGCGATGAATGAATCGAACGCTCGGGCGAATGAGCGCACCCTATTGATCGTCGATGACGACGCGCCGCTGAGAACGCGGCTCGCACGAGCGATGGAATCGCGCGGATTTACTGTCACCGCCGCGGAAAGTGTTGCCGACGGCATTGAGCTCGCAGTTGAAAACCCGCCCGCCTATGCGGTCATCGATTTGCGCCTCGACGACGGCAACGGCTTTGAAATCGTGCATGCTCTTCAGCAAGCGAAACCGGATTGCCGTATTGTCATGCTGACCGGTTATGGAAATATCGCGACAGCGGTGGCCGCCATTAAGGCGGGAGCCGTCGATTATCTCCCAAAACCGGCAAATGCGGATGATATTGCGGCGTCGTTGCTGGAAACGAAACGTCCGTTGCCGGGGCCGCCCAAGGACCCGATGTCCGCGGACCGGGTGCGGTGGGAGCATATCCAGCGCGTCTTCGAACAATGCGGACGAAACGTCTCCGAGACCGCCCGACGGCTTAAGATGCACCGCAGAACGTTGCAACGTATCCTGAACAAACACGCACCGCGAAACTAAACGGTTTAGCTCGCTTCTTCGGCCTTCTCCTCCGCTTCCTCTTGTTCGGCGGCGTCTTCGATGGCTTGGAAATGCCGCGACGGAGTGCGCTCGTTGCGCCGGCGCGCTTGATTCTGCAGAACGGTGTCGAGATAGCGTACCTGATACATCGACACCACCATCGATTGGCCGAGCCGGATGGCCGCTGGTGCGTCGCATCGCGCTAGAATAACGCGGGAAGATCCGGCGCGCTCTAGCTGTTTGGCCAAGGCGGCGCGGGTCTCGTCAGAGACTCCGTCCGACAACTCCGGCAACCAGGCCAATTTGATCAAATCCGCCCCCAGCGCTTGGCGGTCGATTAAGGGCAAGCTTTGATGGGTGACACCGTCGACGCAAATACGGTATCCGCGTTCGCGCACGAAATCTCGGGCGAACATATAATTCGCGACGTCGCTGTAAATATCGATCAGCTGAAGCTCCAGCACGATCGTCCCGCGTCCGCCGGTTCGCAGCGATGTATCGAATTCGGTGAACTCACGTGATAATAAAGTGCTGACATTCAAATTGACGCTAAATGAGGAGTGCAGGTCTCGGTCGTCGGCTTGGGTGAGAAGTTTGAGAACGCGAAGATCGAGCGTTTCAGTCAAATGTTGGAACAACCAACGGTTGGCCGCCAGATTGATGTCGGGCAGTACCTGTTGCGCCAACTCTCCAATCGAAATGAAAAGTTCCTTGAAAACTGGCCGCGGCAGGTCGGTGCCCGCAACCGCACAGATCGATTAACGCCGCATGACGCTCGACAAATCGGCGAAGACATGACGTGGATTTGCCAACCCTTTCTCGATTCCACGGAGGATTGGGGTTATACGGTCGTGCATGGACA
>CAXAGK010000167.1:0-7791 GCA_963968305.1 uncultured Rickettsiales bacterium
AATTGCAGCGAAATCGACGCGCAGTTTGGGCGCATCATCGAACGACTGAAATTCGCGGGGATTTACGACGAAACACTTATCATTTTCTGCTCCGACCATGGCGAACAACTCGGCAATAATGGATTTTGGGGCCGTCGCGGACCCTATGATGGCAATTTTCATGTCCCCATGATCGTCCGCGACCCTCGAGAGGCGGGCGACAGCGTGCGCGGCAGCCGCGTGAACGCGTTCACGGAACACGTCGATCTCCTGCCGACTATCTTGGACTCTCTGAACTTGGAGAACACCGACACTGTTGACGGCCATTCATTAGTGCCATTTCTACAAGGTGCACCTCCGCCGGTGTGGCGTGACGCGGTGCATTTCGCATACGACTTCCGCGACTTGACCGGTAAATCCGTGGAAACAGCGCTGGGCCTCGCCAGCACTGAGTGTCACTTCCGCGCCGTCCGCGGCGAGCGTTGGAAATATGTCGAATTCCCCACGCTCCCGCCTTTGCTATTCGACATGGTGAACGACCCCGGCGAAGGCACAGATCTCGCCAGTGATCCGAGCTGTAGTGATATAATATCCGAATATTCGGACCGTCTGCGGGACCTCGCCGAGCGATTACCCGGGCGCGATCTCAGCGGCTGGTTTCAACCCTACGGTGGAGAATTGCGCCAATACGACGTCATGTAAACCAAGGACGAGTCAGCCATGAAATTTATTCACGTCACCGACACCCATTTGGTCCCGCCTGGAGACATGCTCTGCGCCTTAGAGCCCTCACAACGGCTCAGCCAAGTGATCAACTGCGTCAATCAAATGGATGGCGACGCAGATTTCATGGTGCTGACCGGCGACCTCTCCTATCACGGCATGGAGCCCGCCTACCGAACCTTACGCGACATACTGGAGCCGCTCGATATGCCGTGCCATCTCATGATCGGCAATCACGATGACCGCGAGAGCTTCAAGCGCATTTTTCCCAAAACACCCACCGACCCTAATGGATTTGTTCAATATACGGTGGAGACCGAACACGGTGCTTTTATCATGCTGGATTCTGTCGAGCATGAGCAATCGCACGGCACACTCTGCAAGAAGCGACTAGCTTGGCTGGAAAGCCAGCTGCACAAATACGCGAACCAGCCGGTTTATATTTTTCTCCACCACCCGCCCTTCCAGGTCGGGATCGGCTCGCTCGACGATTGCATGCTGCAAAATCCAACGCCGCTCGGGCAATTGCTGCGGCAGCACGGCGATGTACGACATCTCTTCTACGGACACGTCCACCGAACCATCGCGGGCTCTTGGCTCGGCATTCCGGCGACCACGCTGCCCGGCACCAATCATCAAGTCGGGCTCTATCTCGGACCAGAACCCGACATGCTTGGCAGTCACGAGCCCCCTGCCTATGGCGTTTGCCTGATCGAAAAAGAGTCGGTCGTCATCCACATGCGACACTTCCTCGATGAGAGCCCGCGCTTTCTGCTCGCCGATCCTAAATCGAAATCCGCCGCGAGTGCCGACGAACTCTCACCCCTTCCTGATAAAATTCGCGGCCACGCTTGATCCCTTTGTCTGCGCAACGGTCGGATTACCTTTCTCCCTAATCTAGATGAGGAATTTGAAATTTGCGGTCGCCGTCCTGCATTGAAGACGCACTGGTCATCGAAATCGCCGACGGTTGGAGCGCTGGAGCGGTGACAGGTCGCCTTTTGTCCGAGCTTGGCGCCCGTGTCTTGAAACTGGAACCATCAGAGGGTGACCGCCTGCGCCATATTGGGCCCGGCGCAAATGGCAAGAACAGCACGAGTTTTCGTACCCTCAACACCAATAAGGAAAGCATAACCCTCGATATCGGTGCCGACGCCGGACATCAAACCTTGGATGCTCTCTTGGCGAAGTGCGATGTCCTCCTCACCGATCAAACCACGATCACGGACCGAGCCTCCGGATTGGACCCAAACGCCTTGGCAGATCGGCAGCCCCACCTCGTGCAATGTCATTTCTCACCCTTCGGGCTGACGGGACCGCTCGCCGGTCGGGCGGGCGGCGACTTGGTGGCGCAAGCGATGGGTGGCATTATCGCGACGACGGGGCATCCCGGCGAATTACCCCATAAGGCGGGCCCGCCTCTCGCAATTCACAATGCGGCGCTGATGGGTGGAGCTTCGATTTTAGCGGCCCTATATCAGCGCGCCGACACCCGCGACGGCACGCTAATCGATATGTCGCTCTATGACGGGATGGTATCGCTGCTTTACACATTCATGCCCGGATATTTCATTTCGGGGAAAGCGCCCGGCCCGCAAGGCAATCAACATCCCATGGCGGCCCCCTGGGACAACTACCCCACCAAAGACGGCTGGGTCATCATCTGCATGGCGGATGACCGGCAATGGCGAAATTTTCTCGACCTAATCGGCAAATCGGAACTGGCCGACGATCCCCGCTACATGACGAATGACGAACGTGTAACCGACGAAATCCGCCCTCAGGTCAATCAACTCGTAATCGACTTCCTGGCCGACAAGACCACCGATGAAGCCCTGAAAGTTTTGACCGAAGGACAGGTCCCGGCGGGACCGATCTATAACCTGTTGGAGTTGATGGAAGACGAACAATTCCAATCTCGAGAAATGATCCAAACCCTCCTTGATGAGAACGGCGAACCGTACCGAACCCCCGGTAGCATCTTCAAGATGAGCGAAACACCGGGGCAAATTTACCGACGGGCACCCGGCCTCAACGAACATTCGGAGATCACCTCGTGACCGCGCCGCTCACCGGTATCCGGGTCCTGGAATTAGGTGCCTATACGACCGGACCGCTTTCGGCGCGCTACCTCTCCAACCTCGGTGCCGAGGTGGTGAAGGTCGAACCACTGAAGGGTGAATCTATCCGGGGCTTTGCCTATAAGATTGATGGCGTCAGTTATATCTTTCACGTCCATAACCTAAACAAGCGCGGCGTCGCGATTGACACAATGAGCAATCGTGGCAAGGACGTGTTGCTGGAATTAGTCCACACATCCGACGTTTTGATCGAAAACTTCGCCTTCGGCCGCATGAAATGTTGGGGCCTTTCCTACGAAGATCTCTCGACGATCCATCCGGGCCTGATTTACTGCTCGCTCTCAGGATTCGGCCACAACGGTCCGTACCGAGACATGCGCGCCTTCGATACCGTCATCCAGGGCATGGCCGGCGTGATGAGTTTGACCGGCACCAAGGATTACCCGCCGACTAAAATCGGTGTTTCATCCGCAGACAATGTCGGCGCAGCCGCCGGCACCATGGCGATCACCGCCGCCTTGCACCACAAACGACGCACCGGCCGTGGCCAGCACATCAACATTTCAATGCACGATGTCCAAGGCTGGATGTCGAGCGCGGCCTGGGCCTATCTAGAGACGCCCGGTGGGCCACAGCGGGACGCCAACCATCACGCAACCCTGGCGCCGCAGAATCTTTATGAAACGGCCGACGGTATGATCGTTATCGAAGTCGAAACACAAACTCATCTAGACGGGGCGACGGCGTTGCTCGAACTTCCCACCTGTTCGTTGGATACCGCGAAGTCACACGAGCCGGAATTCGATAATGCTTTCAGTACTTGGGCACGAGGCATCACTACTGAAGGCGCCATCGCCGCTTGCGACCTCCACGGCGTTCCTGTGGGAAAGGTCCAAAGCATGGCCGAGATCGCCGAAGCTTCTCATACTTGGTCGCGTGAGATGTTGGTCGAACTCGAACATCCAACGAGTGGCCCACTCAAACTATTGGGCTCGCCCTTTAAGTCGTCCCAATCGCCAGGTGTGGTGGCACAAACCGCACCCGATATCGGACAGCACACGCGCGAAGTTCTAGCGGAACTGCTTGGATACAACGACGCGACATTGGAGGCACTGGAGAAAGACGGTGTGATTGGCGTCGGGAAATAGATCGACTTATCCTTTGTAAAACCGTCACCCCAGCTCGACCGTGTGGACCGTTCCTTCGTTGCTACCCGTAAGCTTGCGGGTCAGGTCCAAACTGAAGACGTGCTTCATCGCGACGTCAATATTCGGATTGCGCCGCAGGAGACCGCGTAACGCCTCTTCAGGCCAGAACACATAACGGCACAGCACCAACGCAGTGACCGTCGCAGAGGCATCGCCGCCCTGGATGAAGGACATTTCGCCAATCAACGCACCGTCGCGCGCGCGACCAATTTCATTCCCGCCCCGAGAGACGGAAACCTCGCCGCTAATCAGCAAACGCAGCCCATCGACGGTTTTACCTTCGGACGCAAAGTACGATCCTTCCGCCCCATCGCGCCATTCCGCAATGCGCATCAGTTTCATAAATTCAACCGGCGAGAAATCCTTGAAGACGGTCTCGTAGAGTTCCTGTTCGTCTTCGTTAAAGCGGATCGAATACCGTTCGGTCAGAATACCCACAATGCGCCACAAATTGATCACGGTGAAAACACCGAGCCAGAAGATCGGCAGCCAGAGCGGCCCCACCGACAGGAAATAGTTATATCCAATTCCTACCAACGCACTGACGATGGCAAGGAACCGTAGCAACAGGATATCCTTGAGATAAAACGATATGGCCGTGAGCAGAAAAGCGAGATGCCCGACGAATTCGACTAAAGTTAACTCCATGCTCGCCTCTCAAAATTTATATGTCAGCTTAGCTCCGAAGCAATTTCTGAAGCCGTTCTAAATTACCAACCCGCTCAAACTCTCGCAACACTGAGAGAATTTCTACCGTCCACTCATTATAGATTGGCTCGACAAGGCCACGAAACTTGGCTTCCAGATCATCCCAGCTCAACGGATTCCCAGGATGTCCACGCGACAGCGAAGTCTCCCCGCGATGTACTTGGCCGTCGTGCAAAGTCACTTCGACGGCAGAGCCGAGCATCTTCCCCCCCTCGGCCGGCACAACCTCAATCTTGGGCAAGAGAGCCCGGAGACTTTCATCATTTAGAGTTGCTGTAGAAAATCCGTCCGCCCCTAACCCCTTCCCCGCCAATGCTGCCGCGACGCAATAGGTAACACTGAACTTCGCTTCGAGCGGTGTTTGCGGGTCTTCAAAACGTGCGACCTTCTTCACACCGGGTGCCACGTATACCTTGACGGACGATACCTTCGTCGGATTGAGGTCTGACGCCACTTCCATCGCCCCATCGATAGACGGATGAATACCGTGCAGACACGCGTAGGGCTTGAACGACGTTCGCAAGACCGCCCAATCGGTTCCCAGCACATTACCATCCAGCATTGCTAATCGCGCGTTTCCGTCTTGGACAAATGCCTTCACGAATCCGCCTTCGGGTGACAACAGGCCCGGATCGACCGTGACACCCGCTTTAGCCATCCGGGCACAGACGATCCCATCCTTCGCCGCCTCGCCGACCTGAAACGGCTTTCCCATCCCGCCAAGCGTGCCTCGCAATCCGGAAGCCAGCGTGGTTGACAGCGCCACTGCCTGCGCCGCTTCCCGCTCATCTAAGCCCATCACGACGGCGGCTGCCGCGCTCGACGCCAATCTTCCGATGACTGCGGAGGGATGAAACCACCGGAATTGGAGACTAAAGCCGAAGCGGCGGCCTGAGAGTTTCGCCGCGACTTCATAACCCGTGACAAAGGCGCGCAGCAAAACCTCTCATTCATCCCGGTCTGGTTCCGCCAGCGCCAGCAAAGCCGCCCAAGTCACTGCACTTAAATGAGCATCCGTCGGAATGTGGGTGTCGTCAAAATCGAGCGCATGCGCAGCGACCCCATTTACCAGCGCCGATTTCTCTGCATCCTGAGAGGCGCCAATAATCGGCAACGAAAAATCTTCTAATTCTGCATAGGTTTTCGCGGCGCGGGCAACCGGCTCCCTGCTTCCAGCAACTGTGACACCGAGCCAGTCAACTAAGCATTTCTTGGCGGCATCAACCACTTCGGCCGATAGCGGTTTGCTCGATGCGTTCCGGATGAAGCGCCCGATATGCGCGGCGTTGGCGCCCTCGCTCACGCGGCCTCGTCGCGCGCGCGTTTGGCCACCAACATGCGCAACTCGCCGTCGAGACAAAGTTCGTTTTTCTGATTGTGAACCGTCGTGCGCAACACCATCACACCGGTAGTGTTCTGCTCGATCAGCTCGACGATCTCCAATCCCGGATAAAGCGTGTCGCCCGAGTAGACGCCTTTCAGAAATTTGGCGCTGGTCTCCAACATGCCGAGGATGCGCACCTCCGTCTCACCACGCGACATATCCGACGCCCCCGGCGCACATTGCGCGAGCACTTGATAGCCATGAGCCAAGAGGCCGGGCAGTCCAAGTGATTTACAATATTCCATATCGTAATGCAGAGGCCGGTTATCGCCACTCACTAATTGAAAGGCATAGAATAGCGCTTCGCTATGCGTGCGCGACGGTGCTTCCCAGAATTCGCCAATTTTCAGATCCTCGAAGTAGCGTGGAATTTTCTTGGTTCGACGTGGCATGCTCAGCCCCTCATTCTTGGTCTTAATCGCGCAATAGGTCGCCGAGCTTCCTCGCGTTCGGCATAGTGTCGATTCCGCGCACAGCATCGATCACACTTTGGAACTTGTCCGCCGTCATCGACATGCCTGCGATATTCCGTGCCTTGGTCTCCAATTCCTCTGCCGTCATCGGATTACCGGGCGAGCCTCGGCAATCACGAATCAGCTCTTCCTCGACGCTCCCATCCTTAAACTTGATGGTGACGCGGGCGCCTAACGTCTCCGGGAACCAGGACTGCACTTCCTCATCCGTATCGGTGAAGATACGCTCCGACAAGGAGATGATCTCCGGATCGTGCAAATTCTCCTCGATATAGGCGTCGAAATAATTACTACCCTTTACGACTTGGAGCGCCAAAGCGTAGTTCATCGAGAATTGAAACCCGAACATGTCCTTTGGCAGACGGATCGAACCCACCTCGTTCACCGCGTGTTGGTTGGAGCCAACATCAATTCGTTCGATATCTGCCGCGGTAAAGGGTCGGCGCTCGCGGATCGCCTCGATGCCATCGACTGGCGCATGGATCATGCCGTTACAGCTGTATTTCTTAGTCCAGATATCGGCGACGACGAAACTCTCGCCGAGGCCGTCGGTGATGACTTCAGGCGTATAGGTATCACTGAAGGCGCGCATGCCGAGTGGGCCTTCCAAGACCGTACTCGGCCCGGTCAGGCCCAATTTCGCCAGCATCCCGGCGCGAATTCCGCCCTGCGCCCCAATTCCACCGTGATAGCGTTTTACCTCGCCGCCAGATTTATAACATTCCGTCACACCGGAACAGAAACTGGCGCTGACAGCCAGCGCATGGACCATGGTATCGGCATCAAGATCCATCAATTTTCCGGTCGCGGCAACGGAGCCGAGCGGGCCCGCCGCCGAAGTCGGATGAAAACCCCGATAAAGTTGCGAGGGCGATAACGCATATCCACAGCGGCCCATCACTTCGTAGCCCGCGACAACCGCCAACAGGAAATCCTCACCGGAGCAACCGTCCCGCTCCGCAATCGCTAGCGCGGCCGGGACCACGGCTGGACCAGGGTGCGCCAAGGCCGGCGCATAGACGTCATCCATCTCGAAACCATGGCCAAACGTACCGTTTACGAAGGCCGCGTTCTCCGCCGAAACCTTTTCGGGACAACAGGCAATACTGGATTCCGGCTTATTCCCCTGGGTCATCACATAGTCGACGGCGAGCTTCAGCCACGGCTTACGAGACACACCGATCTGAATACCGAATTGGTCTAGGATGTGGTCTTTGGTGCGTTGAATCAGATGC
>CAXAGK010000168.1:0-7754 GCA_963968305.1 uncultured Rickettsiales bacterium
CATGCATTCCATAACCCGCTTCTGTTTCGTTGCCGTGATGTTGACTCTGCCGTTGAGCGGATGTGGCGTTTTAATCGGCGCCGGCGCCGCCGCCGGAACCGCCTCCATGGAAGAGCGTGGGCTTGGCGGTGTGATCGACGACAAATTGATCCAAGCAAAAATAAACTCTAACTGGTTGGACGTAGATTCCAATCTGTTTATCGGCTTGTCGAGCGAGGTCCACGAGGGACGCGTGTTGCTGACGGGGAGTGTCGCGAAACCGGAACATCGGGTCAATGCGGTTCGAATTGCATGGCAGGTCGACGGGGTCCGCGAAGTCATCAACCAGATCAAAATTAAAGATCGCAGCGGCTTGGTCGACTATGCACGTGATGCTTGGATCACGACCAAACTCATCTTCAAACTGACGGTAGACGGCGATATAAAGGCGATTAACTACTCGGTCGATACAGTCAATGGACACGTCTTCATCATGGGCATCGCCCAAGACAAAGTGGAACGCGACCGTGTGGGGGCGCACGCCCAAGATGTAGGATCCGTGCGGCGTGTCACCAATTATGCTGTCTTGAAAAACGATCCTTCGCGGCAACTTAAAGTGATCATTCCGGCCGCCGCAAAATGAACCAACGCCGAGAATCGCGAGCATTTCTACAAAGCGTCGGCAATGGTCCCGAGCACGAACTCGATATCGCCCGCGCCGCGCTCCATTTAGCGGCTCTCACACGAAGCAAAGTCGACCTCGAGCCCGCCGAATTGCATCTCGACGCCCTGACGCGAGACGTTGCCGTGAGGGCACAAAATGAGGCGCCGGTCTCAGCAGAAGCAGCCGCCGGCATACTCGCGGGCGTCGTCGCCCAAGAAAATCGATATCGCGGTGACGATCAAACCTATGACGATTTGCAGAACGCCGACCTCCTGAGTGTCATCGAGCGACGCAAGGGACTTCCGGTCGCCCTCGGGATTCTTTACATCCATGTCGCCAGAGCCCAAGGCTGGCGGGCATTCGGTCTCAATTTTCCAGGCCATTTTCTCATTGCACTGGAGTTGGAGGGAAGCCGCGCAATCCTCGACCCGTTTCATGAAGGTGTGTGCCGGACCCCGCCTGAATTGCGTGAATTATTAAAGATGGTCGCGGGCCAGGATGCGGAATTGAGTGCCGACCTGTTCGCGCCGGTGCCGGATCGAGGTGTCCTCCTGCGACTGTTGAGCAACATAAGGCTTCGGCTTCTGCAGATGCGCAGGCTTGAAGACGCGTCCAAGACGATTGACGCCATGTTATTGATAGCACCGCAACAACCCGAGCTATGGCGCGAAGCCGGAATGTTGCATGCCCAGCTCGGAAAACTGGGAGCGGCGATAGAAGCGTTGGAAACCGCTATCGCGCGTGACCCGAATGGCACACGGCAGCAGGAAACCGCAGCGCTCTTGCAACAATTGCGACAACGCCTGAACTAACACTTAATCAGGCTCTGGGCCTGGGGCTACATCTCGCCATATATTATGTGTGATCGCCGAATACGAAATCCGAACCGACCGTTCAAACCAGATTGAGAATCCAAATGAGCCTCGCCGTCGCCATCCAAATGGACCCCATCGAAACCGTTGATATCGATGCGGATAGCACTTTCGTACTCGCGCTCGAGGCCCAAGCGCGCCAACATGCATTGTTTCATTATCTGCCCGAAGCGCTCGTTTTCCGGCAAAATCGTCTTTATGCGCGCGCGCGGCCGCTGGAGGTTCGCCGCGAGAAAGGGAATCACTTCTCTCTTGGCGAGGCGGAACTTCTCGACTTGGCGACGATGGACGTCATCCTCATGCGCCAAGACCCACCCTTCGATATGAGCTATATCACGGCGACGCATTTGCTGGAACACGTGCATCCGCAAACGCTGGTGGTGAACGATCCGGCTGAGGTTAGGAACGCACCCGAAAAGCTCTTCGTGACACATTTCGCTGAGTTGATACCGCCGACGATGATCACCTGCAGCCGGGACGACATTCTCGCGTTCCGGCGCGAATACAGGGATATCATCATCAAACCGCTGTTCGGAAACGGGGGCGCCGGCGTGTTCCACGTCACGCCAGAAGACGAAAACATGAATTCGTTGCTGGAAATGTTTACGGAGTTCTATCGCGAGCCCATTATCATCCAACAATACATGCCAGCTGTACGAGAGGGTGATAAACGCATCATTCTCATCGACGGCAAACCCGCGGGTGGTGTGCTACGCGTTCCACCGCCGGGCGAGGCACGAGCGAACATGCATGTAGGTGCGGTGCCGTTGAAAACCGAATTGACCTCGCGCGAACGCGAGATCTGCAATTCGATTGGACCCATCCTCTCTGAGAAAGGTCTGCTCTTTGTCGGCATCGATGTCATCGGCGGCTATGTCACCGAGATTAACGTGACATCGCCAACCGGCATCCAAGAAATAAATCGCTTCGACGATGTATCGCTGGAAGCTCAGCTCTGGGATGCCATTGAAGAAAGCCGCTCCCGAAGTGGCGACGACGAGTAATTCGAGAGTATTGTAAGGCCTAGACCTGAACGTCGATCAGGTTACTGATCGCGTTGGACAGCACACCGCTATCCTGAAAAGAAAGCGTTGAGTTAAATACGCTGGAAAACAGTATCGCACTCCGCTGTTGCTCGGCTTGTGCGAGCAATGTCTCGCGCAAATTATCGCTCTCGACCTGTCGCACGAATTTCTTGTTTTCCTTGATAAGATTGGCAACTTGATCGCGCCGAGCTCCGACCCGACCAACAAAACTGTCAAAAACGCCGGCTAAAAACCGCGAGGTCTGAGTTGCCTTATCGACATCAGCTAAGGCGTCCTCCAGCGAGGCATCATTCAGAAAATTCCCGTAGAAAGGCGAGAACAGAACATCGAGGCCATGACGTTCCAAAGTCCCTTCCAGGACCGCTGAGCCGGCACCATTCCGCTTGATCGAGACCGCACCCGTGCCGTTATCGAGCGTGATCGTATCGTCATCCAGCAATATTATGCCATCATCCACGTCCTCATCATTGATCGGCAATGATTGAACCTTGGCGCCGAAAATATCCGGGACGAAAACATCGCCAGTTCCGGTTTCCGTAATCGTAAAGTCGCTGCCGGCGAACAATCCAGTAACACTGTCTTCTTGCAAACTGTTGGGTCTAATCGGAAACGAAATTGTATCAGCGTCAAAAACATCCCGGAATTGACTACCGAGTAAATTGTTTCCAAGCGTTCCAAAGTTGCGGACCTTAATGTTAATCAAGCCCATCGTCTGATCAAACGCGTTTGCCTGCGCCCGTTTTTCATCTTCCGTCGCATCGGCTTTTAATGAGAGTTCGACGTTCTTCCGCATATCTACCAACAGCAGGTGAATTTCATCGAGCTTTGCCCGAGCGCGTTCGACGATGCGGGAAACACCATCCAGCTTAGTTTTAACACGCGTGAGGCTTTTGGCTTCCTGTTCGGCTTGCCGTGCCGCCAGAGCAATCTTGCGGTCGGGCCGGACCGGCTCAAAGTCCGCGGGGCCCTGTGCCCTTGCGGCAATAGCCAATCCCCGCGCCGCCGCCACATCGGGCAGCAGGGAGAACAGCTCCAAACCAACAGTGCTGAAGGCACTGGCGAAGCCGCCGGATCCGGTCGAGCCTAAGGGTAGGACCATGGTATTTCTTACTTATCGCCAATATACGTTATTTCACATAGCAATTTTTATACCAAAATTGTCAGAAAATAGCGAGTCTTATGCCTTTCCGCCGATTTTCCACCCAATCCATCCATATTCCGGAACTGGGGTGGGGAAACATCACGGTAGCACGGATCAAGACAGTCGCTTTTCAGGGCATCGATACTCTGGAGATCGACGTCCTCAAGGAAGGCAGTCATTTCGACCTGCCCATCGCCGTTGAATTGTTGATCGCCATGGGTGTCCTGCAACAGGATGAGTTGGAGCGTTTCGCGGCTTTGGGGGAATTGGCGCTCGACGGCACCCTCTCGCCGGTAGCCGGCGTCCTGCCCGGCGCGATCGGTGCCAATGCAACCGGGCGCGGCCCCATCTGTCCCGCCGCCTGCGGTAGCGAAGCCGCCTGGGCCAGGTCGATTCAGGTATTGGCACCCACCGATCTGATTGCGCTGATCAATCATATCAAAGGCAGCCAAGTCCTCTCACCACCCAAACCGAAAGCAGCGGAACCTTTAGGGCAGATGGCCGACCTGCGGGATATCAAAGGCCAAGAATCGGCGAAGCGAGCGCTCGAGATCGCCGCGTCCGGCGGTCACAACCTGCCGATGGTGGGCCCACTGGGTGCCGGGAAATCCATGCTGACGCAACGGCTTCCAGGCCTGATGCCGGAAATGTCGCCGGAAGAAGCGTTGGAGGTCAGCATGATCCACAGCGTGGCTGGTCTTCTCGACGATGGGAAACTGACTGTGCGGCGTCCCTCCCGCGATCCGCACCATTCGGCCTCATTGCCTGCATTGGTTGCCGGCGGCACCCGCGTGCAGCCCGGAGAAATCTCTCTCGCCCATAACGGTGTTCTGTTTTAGATGAGTTGCCCGAATTCTCCCGGCCCACCCTGGAAGCCCTGCGGCAGCCGATGGAAAGCAGCCAAGCGGTAATCGCACGCGCCAACAGCCATGTCGACTATCCGGCGCGTTTTCAATTCGTCGCGGCAATGAACCGCTGCCGCTGCGGATACTTGGATGATCCAGCCCTTGCATGCTAACGGGCACCGCATTGCGGTTTGGACTATCAGGCGAAATTTTCGGGTCCCTTATTCGACCGCATCGATCTCCATCTCGACGTACCGCCGGTGCGTGCCACCGATCTTTCTCTACCGCCGCCAGCCGAAGGGAGCTCCCAAATAGCCGCCCGCGTCGCGGAGGCCCGGCAAATCCAGCGCGAGCGTTTCGCCGATACCGCGGACGTGCGTACCAACGCGGAAACGGACGGGACCTTGCTCGAGGAGATCGCCGCCCCCGATACCGACGGCGGAGCGCATGCGGTTGTCAGCGCGCGGATATCACCGTGTCCTCCGCGTTGCCAGAACCATAGGCGATGGCGGCATCCGGCGTCTCCACATCGCGAAGGCGCATGGCACCTGGCCGTTCACCAGGCGTGTCTCGTCACGCGGGCCGCCGGTGCTAAGTTAGTAACAAATGTAATTGTCGCCGCCCCGGCGACCGGTTCCTGGAGACATACCCGTGAGCTACGATCTGATTATTATTGGCGGCGGTATCGCCGGCCTTTCTACCGCTGTCCGATCCATCGAGCAGGGCTTGAAGCCGCTGGTGTTGGAGAAAGGCGACGAGCCCGACTATCCCTGCAATGCGCGCTATTCTGGCGGAGTCATCCATGTCGCTGAGAAAGAGATGCGCGCACCCGAAGCGGATATACTGGCCAAGATCGATCACCTGACGGATGGCACTGGCAGCAGCGGCCTCGCCGCGATCATGGCGGAGGATGCCGAGCAAGCGCTTGAATGGTTGCGGGGCAATGGCGCGAAATTCGTGAAAGGCGGCGTGTTGGAATTCATGCGCTGGGTCCTGGCGCCGCCACGCCCGAGACGCCCGGGCCTGGACTGGAAAGGCCGGGGACCGGACGTGCTACTTCGCAATCTGACGGCAAGTATCGAGTCCGGCGGCGGCACGCTCGAGCGCGGCGTGCGCGGGCGAGAGTTGATCAAGGAAGAGGGCCGCGTCGTCGGCCTGACAGCGGAGCGCGGCGGCGAGACGATCGAATACCGTGCCGCTGCCGTCGTCATTTCCGACGGCGGATTTCAAGGCGATCTCGATCTCGTGCGGAAATACATCAGCCCGAAACCCGAAGCCCTGTTCACACGAGGGGCCGGCACCGGTTGCGGCGACGGGTTGCGCATGGCCGAAGCGGTCGGCGCGAAATTGGTTGGCACCGACCGGTTCTACGGCCACCTGCTCGGCCGCGAAGCGTTCCAGAACGAAAAGCTCTGGCCCTATCCCACGGTCGACGCCATCACCCGATCATCGATTCTTGTCGACCAAAGCGGCAACCGCCTGCTCGACGAAGGCAAGGGCGGCATCTTTCTCGCCAACGAAATCGCGAGGCTCGACGACCCACTCTCGATCACGGTTATCTTTGACGATGCGGTCTGGACCGGCTTGGCGGCGGACAACCGCTACCCACCCTGCATGAACCCGGCTTTCGTCAATGAAGGTGGCACCGTCTTCGCGGCGGACTCGCTCGCCGATTTAGGCGATCAGATTGGTGTCCCCGGCGATGCCTTGATCGCCACGGTCAAAGCCTACAACCAAGCACTCGATGCGGGCACCTGCGGCGATCTCTCACCGGCTCGCAGCACGGACCCGGTCGCCCCACAGCCGATCCGCACCGCGCCCTTCCACGCCATCGAGCTCTGCGTCGGGATCACCTACACGATGGGCGGGATCGCGATCGACGGGGAAAGCCGGGTGCTGGATGCCAACGACCAGCCGATCGCCGGTCTGCACGCGGCGGGCTCCGCCACCGGTGGGATCGAGGGCGGGCCAAACGCTGCCTATCTTGGTGGGTTGTCAAAGGGCGTGATCACCGGGTTGCGGGCCGCGGATTCGGTCGCCGCCGCAAAATCGTAACACCGGCCCGACTTGCCTCTTGACCCGGCGAGGTAACACGCCAATCTGCCGAACAAGCTTAGCCCTACAAACCCGAAAGATTGCTTGATGGCAGATGCATCACTGACCGAGACCGTGCGAGACCGCGTGCGCCGTTTCACGGAATCCAATGGGTTTCAGAATTTCATCCTGATCGTCATCGGCGTGAATACCGCCGTACTCGGTCTGGAGACGTCGAAAGGGATCATGGATGCCTACGGCGCCTGGTTGATCGCCCTCGACCAGATCGCTCTCGCGATATTCGTGGCCGAGATCGGAGCCAAACTTTTCGCCCAGCGCCTGCGCTTTTTCCTCGATCCCTGGAACGTGTTTGACTTCATCATCGTCTCCATCGCCTTCCTGCCGACGGGGGACGGTCTGGCGGTATTGCGGGCGCTGCGCGTTCTGCGCGCCTTCCGGCTGATTTCGATGGTCCCAAAAATGCGGGTCGTAGTGCAAGCCTTCCTCAAGGCCATTCCGGGCATGAGCTCGATCATGCTGCTGATGATTCTGGTCTTCTATGTCTTCGGCGTCATGGCAACCAATTTCTTCGGGCCGGAATTTCCCGACTGGTTCGGCGACGTCGGCGCGTCCCTCTATTCGCTTTTCCAGATCATGACGCTCGAATCATGGTCGATGGGCATTGTCCGCCCAGTCATGGAGACACACCCCTACGCCTGGGCGTTCTTCATCCCCTTCATCCTGGTCACCACTTTCGCGGTCCTCAACCTATTCATCGCCGTCGTTGTTAACTCGATGCAGGAAGTGCATGAAGCCGAGGAACACGGCCACGAGGAGCGCATCGAGATTTTGACGGAACTAAAAGCGCTGCGAAAAGAGCTAGTGGCGCTTCGAAAGGAGCGCAGCGGCGGGGATTGATATCTATTTATCGATCGGCTTGATCATCTGGCCAAGATTTTTTCCGGCGAACATGTGGAGGTGGAAATGTGGCACCTCTTGGTGGCCGTCTTCTCCTTGGTTGGAGAGAATGCGGCTGCCGGCCTCGGTGATGCCGAGTTGTTTCGCGACCGAGCCGACCGCGCGCATGAAACCGGCGAGCTCGGCCTCGCTCGCAGTCTCAGCGAATTCCACATAGGAGAGATAGGGACCTTTCGGGATCACCAACACGTGTAC
>CAXAGK010000169.1:0-7604 GCA_963968305.1 uncultured Rickettsiales bacterium
AACCTCTCCCGTCATTCCCGCGAAAGCGGGAATGACGAGCCTTAGATCACAAATGTTTCCCGAAGAACGCCACCACCGGGTCGATGGCAGTTTGGTCGGTTTGCGTCGCTTTCTCGAATCGGAACATTTCGATCTCGCCGCCTGCGTTTTGGTAGTTGCGCACGAACCGGTCGGGCTCATTTAATTTTGCTCCACTATCGATGTCGCGGTAATCGTGCACCGGGTCCGGCTCTCCCTGAACCCAGAGCACTGGCGGTGTCTCGATCGCTTCACCATTTTCCAACGCCACCATTGGGTTGCCGTCGGTCATATTCTCCTCCGTCACCCAATAGAGGTCGTGGCGTTCCGGAATATCACCGATCCAGCTCGGCGGACTTTCCGTCGCCCGTTCGCGGTGAGCATGGCGATAGCGGGACAACGGGTTGATCACCGGCCAGACCATCGCGACGGCGGCGACCGTGGCGTCGGCGCCGTCCAGGGGGATCTCGCAATAACGCGGATCGTTTGGCCGCATTGCCGCCAACATCGCCAGATGCCCGCCGCTCGACTGACCGACGAGCCCGACGCGCGCCGGATCGATATTCAGTTTGGCGGCATTCGCCTTCACCCAGCGCACCGCGTAGTTGATATCCGCATTCGAGGTCGGATAACCATCGCCCGCGTGGCGGAAATCGAGAGCGCCCGCCGTGATACCCGCCGCCGCCAAAGCATTGTCGCGAGTACCGCATTCATCGATATGCCCCTTGCACCAGGCACCGCCATGCAGATCAAGAACCACGGGAAATGGTCCCACCCCGATCGGTGTGTGGAGCCTCAAGGTCATCTTTCGATCCGTTCCGGCTAGGATATCAATATCCTCGACCGTCTGCGTCAGGCTTTCGTTCGGCATATCCGAAACTCCCCTATTTCTCGCCACCGACGGCAATATTATCGTAGACGCCCACGCCCTGTACGATCAGGAACTTTGCCGGGCCGTCATTCTCGCCGTGGACGTAATGCGCGACCTTGGCCGGCACCTCGCAGCGCTCGCCCGGATTGAGCACGTAATTGTTCCGAGGGGCCCGCGTCTCAACCACCATTGGCCCTTCGAGACAGACGAAGGAATCCATGATTTCGCTGTGATAATGCCACGGGATGCAGTCGCCGGGCCCAAGGGTCAGCACACTAACCCGCATATCTTCGCCTTCCATGACGGATTCGCGGTCCGCGATCTTCGCCATCTCATACGGTTTGACTTTCATTTTTCCCTCCAGACAATTCGGCATACTATCCTATATTGTGATATAAGTGTCGGCGAATGATTGGTTAGGAGGCGACTGTGAGCAGCGCTGCGTTTGAGATGATCGAAGAGTCCGTTCCCGCAAAAGTCCGCTATATCAATGCTGACTGGAAAGACCGGGACGAAAGCCCCCGCATCGGATCGCGTGAGAGCCGGCGCGCGGCGACATCGTTCCAGGATGTCCAAGTCCATGACGCCCGACCGCGCCTCGAAACGGGTGAGCTCAACCTCGACCGTAACGGCTTCACGCTGACCCAGCACAAAAGCGCCGTCGACAACTTCCGTGACGACGAGGAAGTCGAATGCGTGTATCACCGCGAGATGGAGGCCTTGCTATGCCGCTTGACAGGTGCCGACCACGCTTTCGCGCGCAGCCATTTAGTACGCACGGAAAAACCCATCGATTTTAACGATGGCTACGCCCGCTTCGTCCATTGCGATTACAACATGAAACGCCTGCAGGAGATGTCCGAAACGGTGTTGGAGACCCATGGGGTGGAGCCGCAGAAAAACTGGATTTACGTCTGGTACAATACCTGGCAGCCCTTCGATAACCCCGTCGAGAACAACCCTCTCGCTTTTATCGATTGGGAAAGCCTGCCGATCGACGACGTCATCGACTATTATTACACCGGCCGGGACAACGACAGCTTGGTTGCGGCACCTGTCTATAGCGGCGCGCACAAGTGGTGCTATTTCCCGGAGATGACCACCAATGAGGTCATCGTCCTAAAGCAGATGGACGGTCGCCCCGGCGATCACTCCGTTTATTGTCCCCATACGTCTTTCGATTATATCGGCGACGATGTCGGTCCCCTGCCACGCCGCAGTATCGAGACACGGCTGCTGACGGTCTTCGAAACAAAATAGCGACACATGGTGATGAGTGTGAGTGATACAAATCCGGATTTAGCCCCGGTGGCAGGCAGCGCTGTCGTAACCCATTCGGTTCCTGTCATCGACCTTGGCGGCGCCGAAGGTATGCAGGACCCGGCAACGGCCGCGCGGATCGCGGGTGAGATCGGTGATGCGTGCCGCGAATGGGGCTTCTTTCAAGTCGTCAATCATGGCGTTGATGCAGAGCATTTGGACCGCGTCTGGCAAACCATTCGGGAGTTCTTCGCCTTGCCCCGCGGAGAAAAAAGGGCTCTGAACCGAAACAGCGAAAACCCGTGGGGCTATTTCGACCGCGAGCTGACGAAGAACCAGCGGGACAAGAAGGAAATCTTCGATATTGGGCCGGAAGTCGATGCGGGTGCATTGTCTGACGATCCGTTCTCCGGAGCCACGCCTTGGCCCACTAGCCAGCCCACGTTCGAGATCGCCATGCGCGCGCATTTCCAAATTTGCGAGAAACTCTCGATGACGATGGTTGAAGCCATCTGCCTCAGCCTCGATCTACCGCGCGACAGATTGGTGCAAAGTTTCGAGCCGACCCATACCAGCTTCCTGCGTCTCAACTATTATCCCGTCGAAGACCCGCTCTCGGATTTACCGGACGAAGTGCGCGACGGCGCGGACCTCGGCATTCATCACCACAGCGACGCAGGCGCCGTCACCATCCTCATCCAAGATGATGTTGGCGGATTACAGGTCTTCAAGGACGGCTATTGGTACGACGTGGAGGCTATTGCGGGCGCTTTTGTGGTCAATATCGGTGACATGGTCCAGGTTTGGTCGAATGACGAATATCGCGCTGCACTCCACCGCGTGCAGGCGATGAGCAGCGTCGATCGCTATTCCTTCCCGTTCTTCTTCAATCCAGCCTATGGCGCGATCGTCGAGCCGCTCGAATGCGCGAAAACTCCAAATCTGTATTCAGGAATTGACTGGGGGGAGTTCCGCCGCAGGCGCGCCGATGGCGACTACGCCAATATCGGCAAGGAAGTACAGATCGCGGATTACCACGTGGTCAGTTGACCCGAGCCTTCTAAAGGTTCGAATAACCTTACCTTATGAAGCGATAAATCTGCAGCGCCATTATGAAAACAGGCCATAAATTCCTGCATACCAATTATAAAAAAAATTAAGGCTGCTTATAATTTTATTTTGACCTTACTGTCATTTTTCAGTGTTGCATCGAAGGACATTTCTCATGGTTGAAATCATTAATATCAACGAGCTGGCCAACCGTCTCAAACCAATCGTGAATCGAGGACGACACACGACGGAAAAGGAAGTATTTGAGGCCTTTTCCTCCCTCGGCAAAGGCGATTTCAAGAATGCCGATATCTATTTCGGCGGCTTCGACGGCAACGCCGGTTGGGAACGCCATCCAGCCGGTGACGAGCTGGTACACATCATCGCCGGCACCACTGAATTCGATATTATTGTGGATGACGAGATTGAAACTCTCGAACTCGCCGCCGGAAATCTGCTGATTGTGCCGAAAGCATGCTGGCATCGTTTTCGCTCGCAAGACGGCGTGACCGTGATGACCGCGACACCCAAGGGCGAAGAGCCACACATGTTTGTGGATGACCCAAGGGGTATCTAGACGCCTGACTCACCTCCTGGGCAGAATGGCTCGAATGCGTATAGCTATACATCCCGGACAGGGCTGCATTTTTATTTATGGGCGTCCCCCATAGCGACTGCCGCAGAATGCTTTGTTCTTGCATCCATGGACGGTCGGACGAGGATCGAGGCGACGATCATTGGAAGACGTTCAAAGACCGCATGGCGACGGCGGCCGTTATTACTCTGCTCTGCCTGGTATTTATGATGCTCGACATGTCGGTCATCAATTTCGGATGCAGCTTCAGTAATTTCATCACGTTCGAGTGTAATCGTTGGGGCCAGCTCTGGGACGCCAGCCGGGGACCCTAATACTATTACATCGCCAATGTGCCGAAATTGTTATGTATTTGACTGGCAGGGTCAGCACGGCTGTTTTCAAATACCTACGAACGACGGTATATCCTGTCACCCCTCAGAGTGAGACACATATTTGGGTTCCCACCGTTCATGACCACTTCCGCCTCTAAGCTCATCGCCATCGATTGGGGGACAACCAATCGCCGCGGCTACCTGCTCGACGATAAAGGAAACATCAAAGAGAGCCTGGAGGACAACCTCGGCATACTCGCGGTCGGGATTGCCGGGTTCGAAGACGCATTGGAAGCCTTCGTTGCGAATTGGCGTCGTTCGGACGGCTCGCGCCCGCCGGTATTAATGTCCGGAATGATCGGCAGCCGGCAAGGATGGATCGAAGCCCCGTACGCTCTCTGCCCTACCCGCGCGGACAATCTCGCCACGTCGGTCATGCGATTGCCAACGATTGAGGATACCTGGATCGTCCCTGGTGTCTGCCTGAATGGCGAACGGCGCGACGTCATGCGCGGCGAGGAAGTACAAATTTTTGGCGCTCTCACTTTGACCGAACGGGTGTCGACGACCATCTGTCTGCCAGGCACCCACAGTAAATGGGCAAGGGTAGAGGAGAACAAGCTGACCGATTTCGCGACGGCGATGACCGGCGAGATGTATCAAATCATGCGTACGCATTCAATCCTCGGCGCCCTCATGAACGTGGACGCCGCACACGACAACGACTCCTTTCTCCGAGGACTCGATATGTCGAGGACACCTGGTGGACTATTGAATCACATGTTTTCCGTTCGTGCCGACGGTCTATTCGGGGTGATCGACGCAGATCACCAATCGTCATATCTCTCGGGATTGTTGATCGGCAGCGAGATTGTCGAGTTGGGAGGCCATTTTTGGAATTCAGACGAACCGGTATTGCTGGTCGGCACCACGGTGTTGGCTCGGATTTACGGCACGGCCTTCGATTACCTGACCATCCCTTACGAAGCCGTCGACGGACAGTCTGCGACGATCAAAGGGCTCGCCGAGATCTGGGCTGTACTCGCAACAAAATAGGCAAAATCTTCATCGAATAAGGACGTCTCCGAATCAGTCGTCCTTGATCACATTTGTCAGGAATGTCCCGCGGCCACTCGCAAGCATCTTACCTTCCGGATCATAGACCTCGGCCTCGGCCGTTGAATAGACGCGGCCAAGTTTAACGATCCGTGCCTTTGCGATCATATCGCATTTGATCGCCGCGCGGTGATAGTCGACGCGAATGTCGATGGTTGGCACCGCCATCCCCGCCCAGGCCATTATGGCGTAGTCAGCGGCCATGTCGATGATCGTCGCCAAGATGCCGCCATGGGTATAATGACGCTCCGGGTGGACCATCATTTCGTCCCGAAACGGGATATGGAAAATCACCTCATCTTCAGTTAAATCCGTGACTTCGACACCGAGCCATTGGTGATAGGGGCCAAGTTTGATGCGCTCATTCAACTCGACGAGCGTGGCTTTATGCGCACTCATACGATGTTCCTTACGGCTCGATGATGATCTTGCCGAAGACCTCGCGGTCCTCGATCATACGGATGCCCTCGGCACCGTCTTCCAAAGGCAGTACGGTGTCTATCACCGGCAGCATCGAGCCATCTTGGATATAGCTCATAAGATCAATCAAATCCTGTTTGGTCCAGCTGTTGGAGCCACAGATTTTTAGCTCGAACGTCCAGATAAAGCGGATGTCGGTCTTCGGATCGAACCCCGCGGTCGCACCACACGTCAGTAGCCGACCGCCGCGTTTCATGCATTTAAAGGAATTCACCCAGGTATCGCCGCCAGTGAAGTTAACGACAATATCGACACCGCCGTCATAGGTTCGCCGATGCGGCTTGCCATACATCTCAATGACTTGCTTGCGGAAATCGACTTCGTTGTAATTCAGCACATGGTCCGAGCCCAGCGCCGTCAACCGGTCGAGCTTATCTTGGGAGCCTGCGCATGAGACGACTTCCATGCCCATTTTCTTGCCGAGCAAAACGCAGCATGTCCCGACACCGCCGGACGCGCCGAGAACCAACATTTTCTCACCCGCCTTAACATTGCCGTTCTCAAACATCATACGGTGTGCGGTCCCGTAAGCGACCGGAAGCGAAGCAGCTTGCGCGAAGCTGACACCATCCGGAATCGGGATGAGTTGATGCGCCCGCACGCGGCAAAGTTCAGCCATGCCGCCGTCCACGGTCTCTCCTTGAAGGCCACCTTCAACACGATTGATCGGATCGACCAAGACCCGATCACCAACACTCCATCCTTCAACTTCGGGGCCGATCTCAGCGACTTCACCGGCGACGTCTAGGCCAGGGATGACGGGAAGGTTTAACTTAATCCCGGGCATGCCACGACGCGTGAAGACATCGTGATAGTTCAGGGAAGACGCCTTAACCCGAACCAGAACGTCTCCCGCATCGATTTCCGGATCGCGATAGTCCGTTTCGTAAATGAGTTGTTCTTGTCCGCCATGTTCGTAAAGGACGACCGCTTTCATGCTGGCTGCTCTCCATGTGTTCGTGCAGCTAGCGAATTTAGGGTGCCGGACACCTTCCGTCCATGGCGAGCCGCACGAGGACGCTAATCTTTGCTCATATACTTAAGAACGGCTCTCTGGCTGCATGCCTGTAATTTCGACCAGCTCAGAGATGATATAGTCGAGATAACCGACGAATTCCGTTCTGAATTCCTCGTTCAATGTAATGACGGCGCACCGACGATCGTTCCGGTCGCGCGATTTCTCCAATATCTCCAAGTTTTCAAGCAATGTGACACAACGTATAGCGGTGCTTTTCGATATGCCCAGCGAGAGGTAAATATCCGACAAGGAGACATTCCTTCCACCAAAATTTGCTTCCGCAATAAAATGAATGATCTCCCATAATAAAATAGAACTATTACCTCCTTTATCATTCTTTATTACTGCATTTTCTGAGGGTTTTTACTTATATTTATCAAGTAAATAATTTTGTTTTTAACGAATTTCTACGAATTCTCTTAATAAAACAGAGCGGTCAGAGTCCTTTACGAATATATTTCCGGATTGCATTGGGGATGATTTCATCGGAACGGAATGTCAGAGCCTTTATCACTGCGCATGAGACACCTGAAACCAAGGCGAGTGTTCAAAACAATCCGTACACATACCTAAGTGTTTGGAAAGCTCTATTGGGTCGATGATGGCACCTATTAACCATTGGAATTGATGGCCTATTAGCCATATTAGCAATAATTTTTGAATGTTCTCGTCAAAAACTTCAACCCCTTAACCATCAAAATTTTTCCACATATAGACGACCGTGAGCGTGATTGTTTCAACATCGAAGAATTCGCCAAATTCGCCAATATTCCGGATTTGCCGCCGCAGCGTTCAAACCAAATGCTTGAACGTCGTCATAGCGTTCAAACAAGTTCCGGTCGATGGTATCGCCAATACTGACAGCCATTCGTTAAATCAGTT
>CAXAGK010000170.1:0-7561 GCA_963968305.1 uncultured Rickettsiales bacterium
CCTTCAACCCTTCGATAAAAGGGTAGTAAGCGAGTTCGCCGAAATGTGCCCCCGCGGCCGCCATTTCCGGTGCGCTCAAATCTTGCCCAGGAAAAAACAACACCAACCGGTCGTGGAAGGCGGCGCGGATTTCATCCCACGCCGCCGTCTCCACAGATTTCAAATCGACGCCGCGCACCTCCGCCCCGATCGCCCCGGCGATAGGGTGCACGTCGATATATCGATAGTCGCTCATGGCCGTTTCAATCCTCCTCGAAGATTTCAGCGGCGAGCCGGCCGGCATTCACCGCCGTCGGCCATCCAGCATAGAAAGCCAGATGGGCGATCACCCCCCGAATCTCATCTTGCGTGACGCCATTGCCGAGCGCCCGCTTAATATGTCCCCGCAACTCGGGCGTCCGATAAAGTGCGATCAAGGCCGATATGGTGATCAAACTACGATCCCGCTTGCTGAGTTCCGGCTGCTCCCAGACATCGCCATAGGCGACATCGTCCTTCAGGCGGCCCAACTCGGGGACCATCTCATAAGCGGTCTTCGGTGCCATCGTGCGGTCCCTCCGGGTCAATCGTCCTCGAACACCTCGACCGCGATCCGGCCCGCGTTAACTGCCGTCGGCCAGCCCGCATAGAATGCCAGATGCGTGATCATGCCGCGAATCTCGTCTTGGGTGACGCCGTTGTCGAGCGCACGTTTCATGTGGCCGCGCAGCTCGTCGGTGCGATAAAGCGCTGTCAGAACGGAAATAGTGACGAGGCTACGGTCTCGCTTGGAAAGTTCTGGTTGCTCCCAGACATCGCCGAACAGCACTTCGTCGCGCAATTTACCGAGTTGAGGGACAATTTCGTAAGCAGTTTTTTTAGCCATGATGACGTTTCCTTTTCGGTTTAAAGCATCCTGACAATCAATATAGATCGCCTGGCCACATTGCCGCCCCGCAGGCGCGCGCCACGTCAATTCGAAAGCAGGAAGGGAGTGGAACATGACGGAAAAACGTATTCTCACGACCCACGCGGGCAGCCTGCCTCGCCCAGCGAAATTGGTCGAACTCTATGCCGCCCGCGCCGGAGGTGCCGAAATCGACGAGGCGGCACTCGTCCGAGAAGGCGAAGCCGCGACCCGTTGGGTGGTGGAGCGTCAGCGTGAGGCGGGCGTCGACATCCCCAGCGACGGCGAACAACTCCGCGAGGCGTTCTTCCTGTATGTGCAGCGTCGAATGACCGGATTTTCCGGCAAATGGAAACGCCCGCACGGAGATGAGTTGGCCTCATATCCGGAATACGCCGATCTGCGCCGCCGGCAGATTGCGGACAGCGCGTCGGTCAGTAACTTCACCCCACCGATGGCGACTGGGCCTGTCGCCTATGCGGATACGGACGCCAACGAAGCAGAACTCTCCACCTTCGCCGATGCCTTGCGGGAGGTCGGGGGCGATTTCACCGACGCCTTCATGACCGCCCCTTCTCCCGGCATCGTCGCCACCGCGATGAAGAACGATCACTACCCAAGCGATGACGATTATCTCGACGCCTTGGCGGAAGCCTTGCGGATCGAATATGAGGCGGCTCACCGGCATGGCTATCTGCTGCAAATCGACGCGCCAGACCTCGCCTTGGAACGCCATCTATCCTATGCGGACCGGCCCGTCGGCGACTTCGTGCAATTCGTTGAGCGGGTCATCGCGCGGATCAATTCGGCACTCCGCAACGTGCCCCGTGAACGAGTGCGCCTGCATGTCTGCTGGGGTAACTACGAATCTCCGCACGATAAGGACGTGCCGCTGCGGGATATCCTGCCTGCGATCTTGGAAGCCGATGTCGGTGCATTCCTATTGCCGTTCGCCAATCCGCGCCATCAACACGAAATCAAACTATTCCGCGATGCCCCGCTCGGCGCTGATCAATCGCTCATCGTCGGCGTCATCGATACACTGACCAACTTCGTCGAGCATCCGGAAGTCGTCGCCGACCGCCTGGAACGCGCCGCTGAGATGGTCGGCGACCCGGCTAGAATTTTGGCGGGAACCGATTGCGGGTTCGATACCTCGGCGGGCATGGGCCGCGTTACCGCTGACATTGTTTGGGCGAAACTACGGGCGATGAACGAAGGTGCGGAAATCGCGAGCCAGCGGTTATTCTAAAGAGAGGTCCGGCTTACCGCAAAATTGAATAGATAAAAATCATTTCCGCCGATTCCCCACCGTTGCGGAACGGTAGCATCACCCGCTCTATTTCAACGAAGGACTTCTCGTAGGTCATCAGTGGCCTTCCCTTGCGGTACACCGGTTGTCCGGTTTCGACGGTCTCGATCATATCAGCTTTGGTTTTCGTCTTATCAAAGTGGGGAAATGCCACGTCCATCCACTCGCCGGTCAAATTCGAACCGTGATGAAGCACGATTTCCTCGCCTAGCAATCGAAATCGGAAACGCCACGGATTATGCGAGACATCCATTAATGCCACACCTGGGAGGTGTTCTGGAAATTGAGCCGGATCAAGCTGCGTACGATCAGGCAAACGGGCGTCGTCGCTAAGAGATGACCAATACGAGGTAATTTCCGTGATCAACGGATCGCAATCAACGGGTAACGTGTAATCCATCCTAGAATATGGTCCTGCACTTATTTTTTATTGTTCTAACGCCGGAGCCGTTCGAACGACGGATGAGGTATCTTAGCCTGTCTTAACGGGAGATTAACACAAGCGATTTCCTTCCCACGGTTCGCCAGAAACCTAACTTAAATGATCCACACTGAAAAACCGAAACAGGGCACCGAAGATGGCGGAACTGCGCGTTGAAGACCACGGAAAACATATTGCGGTCATCACTCTGGTGAACGAAGCCCGGCGTAATGCAATGACGCGGGCCATGATGTCGGAACTGGCCGACCTTTGGGATGACCTCGCGCGATCGGATCATCGTTGTGTCGTCATCACGGGAGCGGGCAACAAGGGGTTCTGTGCCGGCGCTGATGTCAGTGGCGATTTAACGGCCACACCGGAAGTCGCCGAGACCGTGAACCGGTCACTCCTCAAGACGCAGATGTTTCCCAAACCCATCATCGCGGCGGTCAACGGCGATTGCGTCGCCGGTGGAGTTGAGTTGATGCTGGCGTCCGATATTCGGGTCGCAGCGACCCATGCTCGTTTCGGTCTGCCGGAAGTGCGCCTATCGATCTATCCCTTCGGCGGAGCGACCGTGAAGCTGGTCCATCAGATCGGCTATGTGCATGCGATGAAACTGCTGCTCGGGGCGCAATTGATCGACGCCGAGGAAGCCGCCCGCATCGATCTCGTGAATGATGTCGTCCCCGGCGACCAACTAATGGATTGGGCCTTGAACATGGCGAAGACCATTGCCGCCAACAGTCCGTCCGCCGTGCAAGCAGTGAAGCGCAAGATCAGCACCGAAATCGCCGAACACGCCCTCACCCAAGAGGGGCTGGACCAAGAGTTGGGCGATATCGTCCGTGACAGCCCACACTTCAAGGAAGGCGTCGCGGCGTTCCTGGAAAAGCGGAAACCGAACTACGAATGACCTGCCTTAGTCGTCGCCTGCCGCGGCCTGCTCGGCCTCTTTTGCGGCCATCATCGCCTTCAACTCTTCCGGTGACATGCGGATGATGTCTTCGTTCTGGTGGCTATACAGGTCGTAGGGCTGCGTATCCAAATCCTCGAGTACGATCTTGCCATCGAGGACGTCCTGTTTCCACGCTTGGTGCGCGGGCTCTTCCGCCGTGAACTCGGGCATGACTTCCTTCGCGAACATCTCCAGACTCTCGCAGATATCCTGGTGGCTGGTCTTGCCCGCCTGGTTCAGCAGGATGACCTGGTCCACATGGGATTTCTGGAACTGCCAGAGTTTTTCGCGGATCGTCTCCGGCGAGCCCACCAGCGCGTTGTCGACGGCTTCCTTCGCCTTGTCGCTATCGCGCCACATCTGATATTCCGCCCAGAGATCGCTCTCCCCCGGCGCATCGATGCCTTTGCGCCCGTAACGCGAGAGCGCGAAGATAAAGAAGGTCCAACCGGCCGCCTTCTCGCGCGCTTCTTCGTCGGTTTCGGCGCACATGAAGCCGGAGACCATGGCGATGTTCGGGTTCGCCGGATATTCCGCCAGGCGGAATGGGTGGTGCAGTAAATTATTGTAGTAGCGATGCACCCAAGCCTTCGCCGCTTCCGGCGAGATGAAGGTAAAGCCGAGAGCGCCCATGCCCCATTGGCCGGCTTGTCCGATGGTCTGAATGTTGGAACACGCGACCCAAAGCGGCGGATGCGGTTTTTGATACGGCTTCGGGATCACGTTGCGCGCCGGGAAATCATAGAACTCTCCGTGATATTCCCAGTTGGTGGAGGTGAACATGGGAATAATCGCTTCAACAGCTTCCAGCCAACGCTCTCGCTTCGAGCGCACTTGCGTCCCGAAGGGATGCAACTCCGCCGGGCCGCCGCCTTCACCGAGACCGAGTTCGACCCGCCCGCCCGACAACAAATCGAGCGTCGCGACACGTTCAGCGACACGGTGTGGTTGGTTCGTTGTGATCTGAATGATTCCGTGGCCAAGACGGATATTCTTGGTCCGCTGGCTCGCCGCGCCTAAGAAGACTTCCGGTGCCGAGGAATGCGAATATTCTTCAAGAAAATGATGCTCTACTTCCCACGCATAGTCGTAGCCCAATTGATCGGCCAATTCGATCTGCGCCAAGGAATCCTGCATCAGCTGGTATTCGCTTTGCTCTCCCCAAGGCTTGGGCAGTTGGTGTTCGTAGAAAATACCGAATTTCATGGCGTCGATCCTCTAGGCCAAATTTGTCCGTACAAGTTACTTTAATCGCAATAGAGCGAAAGAGAACCGGCCAGTTTGTCACACAGCAAGATGTTCCCGCACCAACGGCAAATTCTCGACGCCCCAATAAAGCTGGCCATCGACGATAAAGCTGGGGACGCCGAAGACACCCTGCTCGTGGGCATCTTCCATAATGTGCTCCAACTCCGCGACGCCCTGTCCGTCCATAAACGCCTCGAAACCGGTGATGTCCGCTCCCACTTCCTTGAGCACGTTGGCGATGATCTGGGGGTCTTCGATGTCCAACTCCCGCTTCCAGAATCGCTCGAAGACGGCGTTGTGGTAGTCCATGAAGACGCGCTTGCGCTGCGCGTAGAGCATGCCCACATGGGCGACCGTCGAGTTGAAGATGTGCCGCGGCCCGCGGATGGTGAGGCCCATGCGTTCGGCCCGGCGTCGGCAATCCATGTAGCTGTATTTTACCCGCCGCCATTGATGGGCATTACGCTCTTCGGCGATCACATTGCCGCTCTCATCTACTTCCGCATTACCGAGGTATGATGGGATATCCAGCGTATAGGGCCGCCACTCGATCTCCGCGCGGAAATCGTCAAACAGTCCATAGGTCGCGTTCTTCGCAAGGAACGCGTACGGGCTTTTATAATCCGTATAGGCGATCACGGTTTTGGTCATTTCAGCCCCTTCCCGTCATTCGAAGATTCGTTTTGTCTGGCGCCGCTTCGTGGAACTGGATCCCGGCTCTTCGGCCGGAAAACGGTGCTTCTCGTTCCCCGGAAATGCGTCAGCGTTATCCGGGGCCCAGGTTGGCAACTTGCCCACATCCTCACGCCGAAAGCCGGTTGCGCACCGACGGGAGATGCTCATTGCCCCAGAACAATTCGCCGTCGAGGACGAAACTGGGGACGCCGAAGATGCCGATCTCGTTGGCTTGCTCGATCGCAGCCTCATGATCGCTTTGCCCTTCACCCACGTGATACGCCTTGAACGCCGCCGCATCGCCGCCCGCCTCCGCGATAGTCGCCGCGACCGCATCCGCGTCGTCGATATCCAGCTCCCGCTTCCAGAACCGGTCGAAAACCAGATCGTGATAGGCTCGGAATATACCCTGTTTCTGCGCATAGAGCGTTCCGATATGAGCGGTCTTGGATTCATAAACCCGCGCCGGGCCCTTGATCATCAGGTCCTGGCCGGTATCTGTCGCCAGTCGCCGCGCATCCATATAGAGATAGCGGGTGCGGCGCCATTGATGTTCGTTCCGGGTCCCACCCACGATCTTACCATTCTCATCCACATCGACCGTACCCAAGAAGTCCGGGATGTGGAGCGAATAGGGCCGCCATTCCACCTCAAGCCCGAAATCCTTCTCGAGTTGATAGATCGGTGCCTTGGCCACAAAGGCGTAGGGACTCTTATAGTCGAAGTAAACGATGAGGGAGGACGGCATATCAATTTCTCCATTTCTTCGTCATTCCCGCGAAGGCGGGAATCCAGTCGCTGAATTCGGCATCTCTGGATTCCCGCCTTCGCGGGAATGACATATTTACAGCGTTCTCAATTTCGCGGCAACGAGCAGTCAAAACGAGCACGCCTATTCCGGCAGCATACCGCCCATCCGCGCCCGCATTTTGACGAGCGCCAGCACCGTGTCGAGTGTGGGCGTCGGCACACCTGCCAGCGCGCCCATTTCCGTGGCCGCTCCAATAATCGGGTTGATCTCCATCATCCGGCCCCGCTCCAAATCCTGTAGCATCGATGACTTGTGCGGCATCGCGTGTTGGCGCGCGTTCTCGATCCGGAAATCCACCGTATCGCTCGGCTCCGAGCCGAGCGCCCGCCCGACGGCGGTAACTTCCTCCATCATCCGGCGCAGCAGCGCTTCCATCTCCGGATCGTTGATCATATCACCGACGGTGCCGAGTGTTAGCGCGCTGGTCGGATTGAAAGCGGAATTGCCCATGATCTTGAGCCAAAGATCCTGCCGCAAGTCGGCACGGACGCGGGCCACGATGCCAGTCTTGGCAATGACCTCCGCGAGGCGGAGACAGCGTTTGGACTCCGTGCCGTCGGGCTCGCCAATGAAATAACGCCCCGACGCGCCGGATTTCACGACACCTGGTGCCACAACCTCGGCCGCGACATAGGTGATGCAGCCAATCGCGCGTTCGGGCCCGATGCCGTCCCACTGCCTGCCCTCGGGATCGACCGACTTCACACGGGTGTTCTCGTAGGGTCCCGCCATTTTATAAAAATACCACCACGGCACCCCGTTCATCGCCGTCGCCACCGTCGTATCGGGGCCGAGCAACGGCTGCATCGCGTCGACGACGCCCGGCGCCTGATGCGATTTCAGCGAAACGATGACGTAGTCTTGCGGACCGAGCGTCGAGGGATCGTCCGTCGCATGCGGATGCACCGTGAACGGTTCCTCATCGCCACGCTGCAAGATCAACCCGTCGCGCCGGATCGCCTGCAGGTGCCCGCCGCGCGCGATCAAACTGACGTCGACGCCGTCCCGGCTCAACAGCGCACCCAGATGCCCGCCGATGGCCCCGGCGCCGTAGATAGTGATTTTCATAGCGATCTTTCTTCGGTCGATTGGTCGTTTACTGACACTTGGCAACTGGCGTGTTTTAGGAAGGGATCAAGGTGTGGCCCCCGGCCCAAACCAATGCTAGCCGGATTGGATAAAGCTCTGTCTGACTTTCGCGATGTGACTGTATGGCCCGACCGGCGTCATCGTGTTGGCCGGTGTCGACG
>CAXAGK010000171.1:0-7554 GCA_963968305.1 uncultured Rickettsiales bacterium
TACGTCATGAACTTTGATTTCTCGGAAGAGCAGAATCTATTGCGCGAACAAGCGCGGCGGTTCTTATCTGAAAACGCCGAAGGTAAGGCGAGAAGCATTCTTGAAGGCGACGATCCGTTCGACCGTGACTTGTGGCGCGGCATGGCGGAACTTGGTTGGATGGGAACGGTCATCCCCGAAGAATACGGCGGCATCGGCCTCACCCACGAAGATTTATGCGTGTTGGCGGAAGAAATTGGCCGCAGTCTGGCCCCAACGCCGTTTTCATCCTCCGTATATCTCGCAACAGAAGCACTCCTACTGGCGGGTTCGGAGGAACAAAAAACCGATTTCTTCCCACGGATCGCTTCGGGCGATGTCATCGGTTGTTTCGCTGTCACGGAAGGGATCAAAAAATCTAGTCCCAAGAGCATCGAAACCATCTTCGCGGACGGCAAGCTGACCGGTGGAAAACATCCGGTCGCGGATGGTGACGTGGCCGATTTCGCCATCGTGCTCGCGCGCACTCCGGAAGGTGAGCCGGTGTTGACGATTGCCCTATTGGATGACGTCACATGCGAGCTCATGGACACGGTGGATCCCAGCCGCTCGCACGGCAAATTGCAGTTTAACGGCACACCAGCCGGCATCCTCGGGAATATCGGTGACGGTTGGGTGCTGGCTGAGCGTTTGCTCGACCGGGCGGCCGTGCTTCTTGCATTCGAGCAAGTCGGCGGCGCTCAACGATGTCTTGAGATGGCGGTGGATTACGCCAAAAACCGCTTCGCCTTTGGTCGGCCCATCGGCTCGTTCCAAGCGATCAAACACAAGCTAGCCGATGTATTTATCGCCACAGAATTAGCCCGCAGTCACGCCTATTACGGCGCCTGGGCGCTCTCCACGGATGCACCGGACCTGCCGGTAGCGGCAGCGGCGGCACGTGTTGCGGCAAGCCGGGCATTCTATCTGGCGTCCTCGGAAAACATCCAGACCCACGGCGGCATGGGTTTCACATGGGAGCTCGACTGCCACCTTTATTACCGCCGCGCCAAACTGCTTAATCTGGCGCTCGGCGGGGAACGGCGCTGGAAACACAAATTGGTCTCAAGGCTCGAGAACCGCAATGTCGCAGCCTAACCGGACGGTCTGAGGAGAAACTATTATGGATTTCGACGACACGAATGAAGAAGCCGCGTTCCGGGCCGAAGTAAAAGCGTTTCTGTCCACCAACGCGGAACTTAAGAAACCCGGCGAAAGCTTCAAAGTCCCCTATGGCGGAGATGGCTTGGTCGAGGTCGCGAAGGAATGGCAGGCCAAGAAAGCTGCCGCCGGTTTTGCCGGTATTACGACACCAGACGCGTATGGCGGACGTGGCGGCACAGCAATGCAGCGGGTCATTTACGATCAAGAGGAAGCCAATTACCTGACCCCCAGAGGTGTCTATGAAATTGGTCTCGGCATGTGCATTCCAACTATGTTGGCGTACGCAACCGAAGAGCAAAAACAACGGTATGCCCCGCCGGCCCTTCGCGGCGAGGAAATCTGGTGTCAATTATTCTCGGAGCCGCAGGCGGGTTCAGACCTCGCCAATTTACGTCTCAAGTCGGAGCGCGACGGTGACGATTGGGTCCTAAATGGCCAAAAAATTTGGACGTCGGGCGCACATTTCTGCGATTATGGCGTCATTGTGACCCGAAGCGATCCGAGTCAAGCCAAGCATAAGGGCCTCACATACTTCTTCATCGACATGAAATCGCCGGGCATCGAGTGTCGGCGAATTGATCAGATTTCCGGCATATCAAACTTTAACGAGGTCTTTTTCACCGACGTCCTTGTGCCGGATAGCCAGCGCTTAGGCGAAGTAGGTGACGGTTGGCGGGTATCTTTGACCACGTTGATGAACGAGCGTCTTGCCATCGGTGAGCGACCGGCACCGGGATTCGAAGAAGCGCTTGAGTTGGCAAAAGAGATCGAACTGGAAGACGGACCCGCCATCGAAGACGGCGGCGTCCGCGACAAACTCGCCGACTGGTACGTCAACGGACGTGGCGTCACGCTAACCCGCTTCCGCAGTTTAACCGCGCTCTCGCGTGGTGAAGACCCGGGCCCCGAAAACTCCATCGGGAAAGCGCTAACGGGAAAAATGCGCCAGGACATTGCATCTTTCGGCATGGACTTGATGGACGCCGCCGGAATGGCCTCCGGCCCCGACTACGCTCCAATGCGGGGCATGTTCCAAGACGCAATGCTGGATGCTCCAAGCGGGCGCATCGCGGGCGGGACGGACGAAATTCTGCGCAATATTATTGCCGAGCGAGTTCTGGGACTGCCGCAAGACATCCGGGTCGATAAGGGCATTCCGTATAGCGAGCTGGCGAAAAAGGAACAGGGATAGAGTCCGGCTATTCCACCGCCGACTTCACCACTGCCAGACTACCGTCGAGGGTGACACCCGCATCGAGCATCGCCTCGATCTGTGCGTCGCCGTAGCCTGCTTCGCGCAAGACTTCAACACTATGCGCACCTTGCGCTGCCGGAAGCGTACGAATTTCCGGCTGCGTTTTGGAAAATGTCGCCGCCGGTCCGACCAATCGAATGCGCCCCTCGGTCGGATGGTCGAAAGTTTGAAACAGACCGATCGCCTGCAAATGCGGATCGTCCGCCAACTCGCCAAGAGGGGTCGTGGAACCGTTCGGGATATCGGCCTGATCGAGCGCCTGCAACAGTTTCTCAGTCGACCATTCCGCCACGCATTCAGCGACGATCACATAGAGTTCGCCAATACTCTCGCTCCGCGCCTTGGCGTCATTCACCCTGGGGTCCTCGACCAATTCGGGCCGTTGCATAAGCTCGAAAAACGCCCGCCACTGCTTCGTGTTATAGGGCAGTACGCAAACATGACCATCCACCGTCGCATAAGGACGGCGGTACTCGACCATCGATCGCTCGTAGCCGGCCTCTCCCAGCGCGGGGTCCCAGCATTGCCCGGATTGATGCTCGACCATGTTAAAGCCCACCATCGATTCAAGCATCGGCACCTCGACCAATTGTCCCTCGCCGGTGCGTTCCTTATGGAACAGCGCCGCCATCGTCGCATGAACGATGAATTGCGAGCCGATCTTGTCGCAAACCGACGATTTGACGAAACTCGGCGGTCCTTCGCGGCCGCCCTGCATCGCCGCCATGCCGGACATCCCTTGAATAATATCGTCATAGGCAGGGCGCTTCGCATAGGGTCCCGCTTGGCCGAAGCCGACCAGTTCCATATAAACGACGTTTGGATTGACAGCCTTGCAGTCCTCATAACCCAGACCGAGGCGCGCCATCGCGGCCGGGCGGACCGAGCACACAATGGCGTCGACGCTTTCCGCCAATTTCAGATATGCCTTTCGGCCCGCTTCACTTTTTAAATCGAGGACGACACAGCGTTTGTTTCGGTTCGACATTAAAAAGAAATGTCCCATCCCGGCGCTCTTCATAGGCGCGATGGCACGGGTGATGTCGCCCTCGGGTGATTCGACCTTGATCACCTCCGCGCCATAATCGGCTAATATTTGCGTCGCATACGGCCCGAACGCGACCGTTGTCAGGTCCAGAATCTTAATGCCAGAAAGCGGTCCCGCCATGGCCTTATCCTCCGTGGAACGTCACGAACTCTTCAAGCGGCTCCCGCACTGTCTCCAGTTTATTCACTTCGGCTGACGTATCCTCGTAGCCGAGGCTCAAGCCGCAATGCACCAGCTGCACATCCGGTAATCCAAGATGCTTTTCAATCAAAGTATGATAACCGGCCCATGCTGCCTGCGGACAGGTATCCAATCCCTGCCCTCGCGCGGCCACGCAGATGTTCTGAATAAACATTCCGTAATCCAACCAGCTCATCCATCCCATATCACGATCGATGGCAAAGATCATGCCGACCGGTGCGTTGAAGAACTTGAAATTCCGCGCGTGAAACTCGCGGGTTTTTTCGTGCTCGCCCTTGCCGATGCCGAGCAGACCGTACATATCCCAGCCGACCTTGCGGCGCCGTGCCAGATAGGGATCGCGGTTCTTTTCGAGATAATGGAGCCGGTTGGCCTCGTGTTTCTCGGGCTCGTTCCAGAAGGCGTCAAGTACTGCATCGCTCAGAGAGGTCAAGGCATCATCCGTCAAAACGTGAACGTGCCAAGGCTGCATATTGGTGCCGCTCGGCGCGCGCGCAGCGACTTCGAGGATATGAGCCACCGTATCGTGCGGCACTGGGTCGGATTTAAACGCTCGCACCGACCGGCGCGACGTAATGGCTTCATCGACGCTCAGCATGCGCCACTCCAATCTTACTTTGTTCAAACGGGGAAAGTTCGGGGTTGAACTGTCTCACCGCCGCGCGCGAACGCGGCGTCATACCTGCAGGTAGTTCGTCCGCCGGGCTTTGACAGCCCGATCAGGAGGTCGTGACTAGTGCGGCAAAAGCTTGACGATCTCGTCCTTAATCGCGAGCTTCTGTCGTTTCAGATCAGCAATCGCCCCGGTATCCGGCATCGGACGGTTTTCTTGATTTCCAAGTTCCGTCTCCAGTTTCGCATGCTTTTGTTTCAGGGCTTGGACGTGGTCTGTCACTGACATATTCGGACTCCCTAGTGGCCATCGCGCCGTTGACCTCCGGAAGCCTCAGCGATCGTTTGCTCGTCGCATTTTCGACGTCCGGCGATCCGCAGCGCTAGTATAAATACTAGCGCGATCCGGTGTCCGTGTCACCCAATCGTCGGAAAAGAATATCGCCAATTTGTCCTATTCGTCCCATTGTCCACAGGCCGTGACCAATAGTTCCATGGATTCACGAGCGCCCGTTCTATTCTCCACACCGAGCAAACTCAAATAGGCTTCCAAAGCGATACGAATCGATGCGACATCCCTAACTTCCCGCTCCGCGGGTGCTAACCCCGCCAACCGCATCTGTTCGATTCGCTCGCATTCGATCTCCAGTCGTTTGATTTTTTCGCGGATTGGATCCGAATTACTTATTGGAACACCGTCAATTCCAGCTTTCATATGCCGTCGCAAGGACCGCAAACATTGGACAACATCGCTTTGCCAAATACCCGTCTGGGCTATTGCTTCCCGTAGCAGCGGTTCATCAACGGATGGGCGTCCACTCACACCGCACCAGCAGCAGAACAGCACCACATTCGCATCCGCGCCAAAGCGATCTTGCAGGTCGATGAGACATTCGGAAACACCAGGCCGGGCGTATATCGCAAGCGAAAATGACCAGAACTCATCCACCGCATTCTTACTCATGTATCCCCCAACGAAATACCAAGGCCACGACCGGGCCAGCGATATCAACCGCATGATAGGCGGAAATCGCCCAGTCTATGGGTACGTCGATCACTTGCCTGTCTCGCCAGGCCACCATGCGGTCGCGCTGGCCATCAGCCAATAAATCGACAGCCCGCACGCCAAAGACCGACGCCATCAGACGGTCGCGGGCCGTCGGTACGCCTCCGCGCTGCACATGGCCGAGCACCGTCACCCGAATTTCCGCGGAGACCATCTCCGATAATTGCGCCGCCAAGGCATGACCGACACCGCCATACGTCGCCCTCCCCGGTGTGTTACCACCCGTCACAGCGCCGCCATCCGGGGACGTAACAGCCTCGGCAACAATCATCAGCGCGAAGTTATGATCGCGCTCCCCAGCGCTCTCCAAGCGCTCTGCCACGACGTCTAAGTCGTATGAAATTTCCGGTATCAGTATTACGTCCGCCCCACCGGCAATCCCCGAAACAAGCGCGATATGTCCGGCGTCCCGCCCCATAACTTCCAGGATAATCACCCGTCCATGACTTGCCGCAGTGGGCTGCAGGCGATCCAGCGCTTCGGTCGCGACGTGCACGGCGGTGTCATATCCGATCGCAACTTCGGTGACGCCGACGTCGTTATCAATGGTTTTTGGGATACAGATCAGCGGCATATCCGCCAAATCGGCCAAGCGCTTCAACAGCGCCAAGCTGCCGTCTCCACCAATCCCAATCAGCCCGTCCAGTCCAAGCTCACGCATGCCTTCCGCAACCTCGGACGAGCGATCGCGGGTCGACCCATCGGGCATCTCAAAGGCGAACGGATTACCGGTATTCGTGCTACCGAGAAACGTTCCGCTTTGACGCATCAAGGTGCCATTGAAATCAGCCGTTGTCAGAGGCCTCGCTCCGACCGGCCGCTGCAGCAGGCCGAGCGTTCCGTTCTCAATACCGATGACATCCCAATCATAGCCCATCACGGCGCGATGGACGACGGCACGCAGCGCCGCATTCAAACCCGAACAGTCGCCACCGCTCGTCAAAAGTCCTATTCGTTGTTTCGTCGTCATACGACAATTCCCACACTTTCCCCACAGGCCCGGAACATGCTAATTCCCCGGTGCCCAATCGGCACCGAATTTGTTACACTCAAGATATCCTGAATAGGGAATGATTTCCGGCACGGATCGAAGCGACGAAATCAGAGGCCAAATTGAAGAAATGAAATCCGAGCATCGAGACTTGGATCTGGCAATTGCGCGCATTGGGGAGGAACCGCCCTTCGATCGGCTTCACGTCCAACGACTGAAGAAACGTAAACTCGTCTTGAAAGACCAAATTTCCCAATTGGAAGACCAACTCTTGCCGGACATCATCGCCTGAGGCGACCAGCCAATATTATACAGTCGGATGATCGCGGTCGTCGCCCGCTAGAGTCGCATCAGCTTCTTCATCCACTTCCAGAGCATGAACCGCGACGTCGGCTTCCAGCGGAATACGCATGTCACCATCGATAAAAGGCTGGTTGGAGAGTAATTTTTCGACCCAAACAGCCCTTTCCTCTGATTTATCGACATTGCTAGCAACCAGCACCACTGCAAACTCGGCACCGCCTAGACGGCCGATAACATCGGCTTTATTGGTATGATGCACCAATGTTTCGGCCACATGTTCGACCACCGCGTCACCGATGGCATGGCCATAAATCTCATTGATGTCCTTGAGATTGCGAACTGTCACGAACAATAAAGTGTTCAGCGCGCCGTATTTCCGCGCCAAAATTTGCGCATACCTCAGCTCATGCAAGAACGCACGGCGATTGAGTGCAGTTGATAGTTCATCGTGATCCGCGAGGTTCGATAAATAAGCGATACTTTTTCGATTACGGCTGAGTTCCTGGCGTAATTGCCCGATCTCTTCCATAAGCTGCATCATCGCGATCCGAGCATTCGGGGTTAAATCTTCCGGCGTGAGTCCGTGAAAGGACTCAATATCAATCGCCTCTCCCTCGGGGTTTTGCGTAACTTCGCTCTCAGTTTGACTGTCGCGAGGCGGCATTTTCTGAGCTGGATCGGATGTCGGTCGGGTTTTTCGTTCCACCGGTGATGACCGCTCAACCGGTTTCATTTCGTCTACTTTCATGTCGAGGCTTCCTTTCCAGAATGAGAATTCGGCTCTACCTCGGCGATTTTCGCCAAAATCGTTAACGAACAGTCGGAATCTTACTTGAAGTACGGCTCGACGGCCACTATTTGGAACAATTCACGCATCAGTCGGCAGGTGCCTCGAT
>CAXAGK010000172.1:0-7506 GCA_963968305.1 uncultured Rickettsiales bacterium
AATATCAACGGCCCCTCGTTGATCCGCGCACCCGATTGGCTCGCCAATCCGCTCGGGCGTTACTACCTCTACTTCGCGCACCATAACGGCAGCTATATCCGGCTCGCGGTCGCGGATACTGTCGAGGGTCCATGGCGCACCCATGAGGACGGAATTCTCGATCTGGCGGACAGTTATTTCATCAACCACATCGCCTCGCCGGAGATTTATATCGACGACGCAGCGAAGTCGATCCGTCTCTATTTTCACGGCCGCACCGGTTACAAGCCTGACGGCGGACAAATTCAAGGAACGCGGGTCGCGGAATCGAGTGACGGTCTAACCTTCACTGTCCGGGAGCCCCTTCTCGGCCCCGCCTATTTCCGGGTCTTCCAGCAGGACGGCGCCTTCTACGCGTTCGCGCGAACCGCAGAATTGCTTCGCTCTCCCGATGGAATTCAACCGTTTGAGTCGCTGGGCATCCCAAACGGGTTTCCGGAAGACATTCGGCACGTCGCCCTCTGGCGGCGAAGCGAGACTGAGATGACCATGTTTCACACGGTTATCAGCGAGTCACCGGAAGTGATTTATACCTGCTCATTCCGTATGGACGGGGATCCATCCGATTGGTGGGCCGGTGATTCCATTGAGATCATGCGCCCAGAATTCATTTATGAAGGCGTCGAGCTACCGCTGCTTCCATCCGAACGCGGCGCCATCGACATCCCTGCCAATCAGCTCCGCGACCCAGATATCTTTGTTGATGACGACGGATCGATATACATGCCCTACGGAACTGCGGGCGAGGCAGGAATCGCCTTGGCGAAAATCACCAAAGAACTTTAATCGTCACCCGCATCGGCGGCACTCACTTCGCCATAGTGCTCCCGCACATACGCTTCACTCACCAATCCCGCCCGCAAATCTCGTTGGATCGCGGATTCCGAGCGCTTCGACGGCTTACCGAAACCGCCACCACCAGGGGCGCGGCAGAGGAACCGATCACCGGGACCTAGGGTGCGCTGGATGCCTGGCTCCTGGCGTTCACCGTTAACGTAAAGTTCACCATTGGGGGCACCGCCGCCGCCCTGTACACCGGGCACAGGGTGAATAAAGCGGCCACCTCGGAAGCTTACCAGAATGTCGTCGAGGGGACCGAGATCATCGCCCAGCACTTCGACCTCGAACTCCTGACCGAAACCGCCGCGAAATTCACCTGGCCCGGCTGAGTCCTGCCAAAGGGCGCGCTTGGTCACCAAGATTGGCACTTCGCTTTCCAGCACTTCCACCGGTGTGTTGCCGACATTGACCGGGAAAGTCAGGCACGAAACGCCGTCGCTGTCGGGCCTGGCCCCCATGCCGCCGTTGATGCAGTTGAGTGGTGCGAAGGGTGTGCCGTCCTGTTTCTTTCCAAAGAGATACTGCCCCCACATCGGCGTCGAGCCGGAGCCCGAGACGATGCGTTCCGGCACCGCATCCGCCAATGCGCAATAAATGATCTCCGCCAGATGATTGCCAATGGCCGTGCGCGCGAAGGTCGGTGCCGGGAAGGTGCAATTCACGACGGTGCCTTCATCCGCTTTGATCGTGAGAACACGTAAGGTGCCCTCGTTGATCTTGATCGACAAATCGAGCGCCGCGTTCACCGCGAATGTCGTATAAGAGGACGCATAGGTCAGGGTGCAATTCACCGCTGACTTCACCTGGGGCGAACTGCCGCCATAGTCGATCTCAATCGTCTCGCCGGCGATCGTGACCTGACAGCGGATGGTGACCTCCTCGCCGTTTTCGATATCGATGATGGCTTTGTGGCGATAGACGCCATCGGGCAGTTTCGCGACTTCGGCGCGGGCCAAAGCCTCACTACGCTCAATGATCTCGTCAGCCAATTCCTGCAGGTTGCTCCAATCGCGCTCCACACAAACAGCCTTCATCCGCTCGCAGCCAACGTGATTGGCCGCGAACTGCGCCCGCAGATCACCGATGACGGTTCCCGCCGAGCGCACGTTGTTCTCGATAAACGCCAGCACGTCGGTATTCAGCTCACCCGCCTTGAAGATTTTCAGGTGCGGGATGCGCAGGCCTTCCTCGTAATTGTCGCGACTTTCCGTGGTGGCCCGCCGTCCGCCGATATCCACATGGTGGCAGCACGACACGGTGTAGCCGATTAACGCACCTTCGAAGAACACCGGCGTCGTCACCGTGATGTCGTTGTGATGGCCACTGCCTTCCCAGGGGTTGTTGCCGATCAAGACGTCACCGTCGACCAAGGTGTTGGGCGGATTGTCGCGCAGCATGCAGCGCAACATATGCCCCAAGGGCCCGCAAAGACCCGGTGTTGAGTCCGGTGATTGCGCCAATAGCCGAGCTTCCCGGTCGAAGATCGCGGTCGCGTAGTCGTTGACGTCCCGCACCACGGTCGAGAACGACGTCCGCTTCAGCGTCGCCGCGAGTTCGTCGACGGTCGAGTTCAGCCGCCGCCAAAACATTTCCAGCGTGATGGGATCGAGCTTCACTTGCGTCATCGCACACCTCCCCGTCCGGCCAAGGACACCAACAGACTACCTTGCGCATCCACCGACAGATTACCGTCACTGCCTATAATCGTCGTGGATTCATTCTCCTGCACGATCACAGGCCCGGCGCATTCAAATCCCGGCGAGAGATCGGCGCGCTCGTAGATCGCATGCGCCACGAACCTGCCAGCAACCGGACAATACGCCTGGCGCTCGCCGATTGGCGTCGCCTGTCCGCCACCTATTTCCGTCGTCAGGGATACATTGCCCATGGGGGCGGTCGCGGTCAGGCGCAAATTAATGAACTCAAGCTCCAGATCGTCATAGGTGCGGCCGTAAAGTTTGCGATAGGTCTCATCAAACCAGCCGCGCACATCCGTCGCGCTCGCGTCCGATAGCGGCGCATCAGGCAGGGGGATCGCCACGTTGTAGCCTTGTCCCACATAACGCATATCCGCAGCCCGTTCATAGGACAGCTCAGATGGATCAATCGACTCCGGCATCCGCTCGCTGCATTCCGACGCCATCGCCGTGAAGAGCGTATCGAGTATGGTGAAGTCCGCCGCCGCGACGCGCACCCGGTTCGTCCGCACCGTATCGTAGCTGACAGGTGCTACCACCATGCCAATGGCGGAGGCCACACCGGCGCGCGGCGGGATCAACACACTGCCGATCCCGAGCCGCCGGGCCAGATCGACAGCATGTACCGGCCCACATCCACCGAAGGCCACTAGGGTGTAGTATCCAGGGTCCTCGCCGTGTTCGGTCACATACACTTTTGCCGCGGCGGCCATGTTCTCGTTGACGATCCCGTGGATGCCGTATGCTGCCTGGGTCACGTCGAGCCCCAATGGATCGGCGACAACATTCCGGATTGCCGCTTCGGCGGCTTCCTTATCCAATGACATCTCACCACCGAGGAAATGCGCCGGATCGAGATATCCCAATACCAAGTCCGCGTCGGAGACGCTCGGTTGCGTGCCCCCTTGGCCGTAACAGGCCGGGCCGGGATCGGCCCCGGCACTCTCCGGTCCCACCTGCAGCGTGCCGACTTCGGAGATATGCGCCAATGACCCCCCGCCCGCACCAATCTCCATGAGATCGAGGACCGGAACCTTCACAGGGATTCCGCTGCCGCGCTTGAAACGGTGAACATGGGCGACTTCGAATTCAGTCGTGCGCGACACGCGGCCTTCCTGGACCAGGCACATCTTGGCGGTCGTCCCACCCATGTCGAAGGACAACACATGTTCCAAACCCGCGAGGCGCGCATAGTGAGCCGCCCCTAAGGCTCCTGCCGCCGGGCCGGATTCGATAATGCGGACGGGAAACTCCCGCGCCGTCCTCGCTGAATTGATGCCGCCGCTCGACTGCATCAACAGCAATTCACCGCCCACACCTAGACCACTCATGCGCTCCTCGAGCCGTGACAGGTATTGGGCCGTCGCCGGCTTCGTGTATGCATTCACCGCTGTCGTGGATACACGTTCGTACTCGTTGATTTCCGGTAGCACTTCCGATGAAAGTGAGATCGGCAGATCCGGTGCCAGTTCCTCTATAGCAGCCCTTACCGCCTGTTCATGGATCGGGTTTTTGTAGGAATGCAGCAGGCAAACGGCGATGGATTCGATTCCTTCGCGCAGCAACGCTGCGATGGTTTCCTTCAATGCCTCGCGGTCGAGGGTCTTGAGAACGCGGCCGTCCGCATGGACCCGCTCGATCGCTTCGAGCCGCAGAGCGCGCTCCACCAAGGGTTCCGGAAAGCTAATCTTGAGATCCCACCCGTCGTAGCGCTTCTCGCGGCCAATCTCGATGACGTCGCGAAAGCCCTCGGTCGTGATCAACCCGGTGCGGGCACCCTTGCGTTCAATCACCGCATTGATGACCAAGGTCGTCCCATGAATATGAGTGGCAAGGTCAGTCGCGTCGCCGTTGAGCAACGATGCGACCCCCGCCTCCACCGCTACAGACGGATCATCCGGCGTGGTCAGGCGTTTGTGAATCCGGATGTTGCCGGTCTCACCATCGACGAGGGCGAAATCCGTGAATGTACCGCCGATATCACTGCCGAGGCTGAGCGCCATGGCGCGGCGCTACCCTTGCCAACCGACGGCTTTCTCTTCCAAAAGCGCATCCACCTCAACAGCGTCGAAACCCCATTCAATGAGACCGTCTCGCGTATCGGCGCCGTAGTCCGGAGCGCCCCCTTTGACCGAACCTGGCGTGCGGCTGAACCGAGGTGCCGGGTTAGGTTGCGGAACACCTTCCACATCGACGAAAGTACCGCGCGCCTGGTTGTGCGGATGGTCCGGCGCCTCATTAAAGGTCAGGACCGGCGCGAAACATATATCCGTGCCTTCCATGATCTCGCACCATTCATCGCGAGTCTTCGTCTTGAAAATTCCGGCAAACTTCTTCGTCATGGCGGGCCATTGCGACTCATCCATTTGCGGCGGCAACGAGCTGTCCCCGGCCAAGCCGAGTTTATCCAGCAAGATGGCGTAGAACTTCGCTTCGATGGAGGCAATGGAGACAAACTTATCGTCGCTGGTCCCGTAGCAACCGTAGAAATGCGCTCCGCCGTCGAGAAAATTGCTTTCCCGCTCGTGGTTGTAATCACCGACCGCAGCCATCCCGTAAATGCCAAGTGCCAGATAGGCCGAGCCTTCGGTCATCGAGATGTCGACGACTTGGCCTTCCCCTGAATTTCGCGCTTCGTAGACACCAGCCAGAATGCCAAGCGCCATGGACATAGCACCACCACCCATATCCGCAACAACGTTCAACGGCGGGATCGGTTTTTCCTTGGAACCGATGGCGTGGACGATACCCGTCAATGACAGATAGTTGAGATCATGCCCCGCGGCATGAGCGAGCGGCCCGGTCTGGCCCCAGCCAGTCATCCGAGCATAGATCAGCTTCTTGTTCCGTGCGAAACAATCATCGGGACCAAGGCCGAGTTTCTCCGTCACACCTGGGCGGAATGGATCGACAAGGACATCGGCCTCTTCCACGAGCTTCAGTACCGTTTCGGTGCCGTTCGAGTGCTTCAGGTCGACAGAGACCGATTTGCGACCACGTCGGGTCAGGTCGGTGCGCCGATCGCGTCCGATCCCCAATCCAGCATCTTGATTTCGGTCGAGGCGCAAGACATCCGCGCCGAGGTCGCTCATGAGGCTACAGCACAACGGTGCCGGTCCGATGCCCGCCAGTTCCAAAATCTTCAGGCCCGCTAGCGGCCCGCCTTTTCCGTTGCCCGTGCTCATGTCAATTCTTCCTTTGCATAGTGACTAATTGGAGGCCCGGTTTAATCTAGCACCCAGACCCGGCACCGCCAGCGGGTCCGGATTGGATTAAACGCACGACGGAGTCGAAACATATGTCATCGGACGAATTATGGAGAATGAGCGCAAGCGATGTCGTACACGCCTTACGGCAAGGTGATCTCGCGCCAAAGGACGCAATTGAAGCAACCATTTCTCGAATTGAGGCCGTGGATAGCGATGTGAACGCCCTTCCCATCCGTTGTTTCGAGCGTGCGTTGGATCAAGCGAAATCCATCCGCTTCGGCGACGACCCGCGTCATCTCGCAGGTTTGCCTATTGCCGTGAAAGATTACAACGACGTGGGCGGCGTGCGAACGACTTATGGCTCTCCCATTTATGCGGAGAATATCCCAGCGACTTCCGATGCAACTGTCGCCACCCTCGAAAGCCGTGGTGCCATTCCTATCGCCAAATCGAACGTGCCAGAATGGGCGGGCGGTCATACGTTCAATCCAGTAAACGGTCTTACGCGCAATCCGTGGAACACGGGACGCAGTGCGGGTGGTTCGTCGGGTGGTTCCGGCGCGGCTCTTGCCAGCGGGCAGACCTGGCTCGCGACGGGAAATGATCTCGGTGGCAGCTTGCGCACGCCTGCCGGGTTCAACGGAGTGGTAGGCTTGCGCCCCGGTCCGGGCACCGTGCCGCGCGGCAAACGGCTGCAAGCCTTCGACACGCTTTGGGTGGAAGGACCAATGGCTCGAAATGTCGCCGATGTGGCATTGATGTTGGACGCGGGTGCCGGCCATCACCCAGACGACCCGTTCTCTTTTGATGCACCTTCCTCTTTCGTCACAGCGCTCGAGGGCTTCGGTCAACCGGCACGGGTGGCCTTTAGCCCGGACCTTGGTATCGTTCCCATGGCGCGTGAAGTCCGGGAGGTCGCGGACAACGCCATCCAACAACTCACCAGTGCCGGAGTTGACGTTACATCCGACATTCCTGATTTTTCAGGCGCGCTTGACGGGTTCCAGACACTACGAGCTGTCCTGTTGGGCACCATGATGGGTGAATTGCTGGAGAGCGAGCGAAACCGGATCACCAAAGATATCGTCGGCAATGTCGAACGTGGGTTCGACGTCACACCGGAAAAGCTATTCGCCGCGGAGAGAGTTCGATGGACGCTCTATCATCGTATGACCGCCTTCTTCAAAACCCATGATCTTTTGATTTGTCCATCGGCGTCGATTCCAGCTTTCCCCGTGGACTTACGCTACGTCACGGAAATCGACGGACAGGCGTGTGAGACCTATATCGATTGGTTCGCAATCACCTTCGCCCTCACGATGACGTCGTGTCCCGTCATCAGCATTCCCTGCGGATTTACGGAGAATGGCCTGCCCATCGGCCTTCAGATCGTCGGCAAGCCACGCGGCGAAGCGGCATTATTGAGAGCCGCGCATTGGATAGAAGAATTATTCGCCATCGCGCCGATGCTGCCAATTGATCCTAGGCCGTCACCCACCGCTTTACGCTCTGGATAGGAACAACTAAAAATCTGATTGATCTTCTCGCCATCCGGCGACAACTGCAGCAAAAGATTTATGATCTTTGTGTATTCCCGACCGGGATGCACGTGCTTGCGCTGAATCAGTACAGGTCTGCGCCGTTGCATCACCCCACGGTATTCCCAGAAAATCGTAGCGCGAATTTCCTCTGTTAATTCAGAGATATATTTGCCCCTCATC
>CAXAGK010000173.1:0-7467 GCA_963968305.1 uncultured Rickettsiales bacterium
TCGCGGAGGAGTCTGCAAAAGACCCCTTGTTCAAAAAGGTTGCGGATCACTTTTACGCGTTCCGTGCGAAGTATAAGGTTTGGGGCGATGCCCAAAGCCTGAAAGGTACGTATCTCAAATAGTTTTGAGATAGGGCAGAAGTTTCGCGAGGAACTTCACGGCCGAATTAGCATTGCCGGAGGCCTGATCATCAGGTCTCCGGCAATTGCGACTTCCGGCCAAATCGTGTTTCGCTCCAATCGCGTGTCACATAGATTTTAAAATTTGACGTTGGAATACCGATGCTCGTCGAACTCGTTGATTTAATTATCGATTTCCTGCCAGTGATGATGTTTGCATCGCTGGCGCTTCTGCTATTCACCGGCTATCCCGTCGCCTTTATTCTTGGCGGACTGGCCCTGATTTACGGATTTCTTGGAATATTTTTCGACATATTTTCGTTTATTCAATTCTTTAATTTTCTACCCCGAATTTGGGGACAGGCAGCCGAGAACTTAATCCTCGTTGCGGTACCTACCTTTGTCTTCATGGGCGTGATGATGGAGCGTTCGGGCGTCGCGAACGATATGCTGTATTGCTGTCAGGTCCTGCTGAAAAGAGTACCTGGCGGCCTGGCAATCTCGGTTGCGATCATGGGCACCATCCTTGCCGCCATGACCGGTATCATCGGTGCATCGGTGACGATGATGACCGCGTTGGCGCTGCCGACAATGCTCAAACAGAATTACAATCACGGCCTGGCGACAGGTACGATTTGCGCCTCAGGCACATTGGGAATTTTGATTCCGCCCAGCATCATGCTGATCATCATGGCGGATCTGATGACAATTTCCGTCGGCGACTTGTTCTTGGCGGCGTTGATACCGGGACTGTGTCTCGCGGCTATGTACGTCATCTATATCGCCGTCGCGTCTAGCATCTACAAAGACTTAGCTCCTGCCCTTCCCGCGGACGCCTTGCTCGTGGAGAAGGGCGAGATGGGCCCGCTGTTGGTGCGGAGTTTCTTCCCGCCGGTCTTCCTGATTGCGATCATCAAGGGCTCAATCTTGCTCGGCTTCGCGACCCCATCCGAAGCCGGCGCGGTCGGCGCCGGGGGCGCTACCCTTCTCGCTTGGCTGAACAAGCGCCTGAAGCGCGATATGATCGTCGGTGTCTGTCAGTCCTCGGGCCTAACGGTATCGTTTATTTTCTTCATCATCCTCAGTGCCACCTGCTTCGCCTTGGTGTTCAGGTCGCTCGGCGGTGACGACATCATTGAGGAATTAATCCTCGAAGCCGGTCTCAGCCCGTGGGGATTGCTGTTCCTGATTATGGGCATCGTCTTTGTCCTCGGCTTCTTCCTCGATTGGGTCGAGATCACCTTGATCATCCTGCCGGTTTTCGCGCCAATCGTTGTCGGTCTGGAATTCGGCGACCACGTGCCGCTAGAAAACCGCGCGATGATCTACTGGTTCACGGTTCTGGTAGCGATCAATCTACAGACATCGTTCCTGACGCCGCCGTTCGGGTACGCCTTGTTCTACCTTAAGGGCATCGCACCGCGTGAGGTCAAACTAGGGAGCATCTACAAAGGCATTATTCCATTTGTGATATTGCAGTTAATTGCCTTACTTCTCGTGATCAATTTCCCATCGGTAGCCCTTTGGCTGCCCGGCCTCTCCTAGCGGAAGGGAAGATAACATGTCGGATACAACAGAACATGCTCACCTAGGCAGCGGCGATATCCCCGCCGCCATCCGATGGAGTGCCACAATCGGTAAGTTCGTCGAAACTATCGGGAAATGGGCATCCCTGTTCATGCTGCCCTTGGTCTTCATCACTGTTTGGGACGTGCTGCAGCGTAAGACGCTAACGTATATCGGCAACTTCATGCTGAACAACGAAATGATCGCAGCACGAGATTGGATGTACAGTACGCTGTTAGCGCTGTTGCCTTTCCGATCGACGCTGCTGCAGGAACTGGAATGGCATTTTCATACGGCGCTATTCACCCTCGTCCTTGGATATGGCTATATCTACAACCGGCATGTCCGCGTTGATCTCGTGCGCGAAAAACTGAGCTTCCGAAAGCAAGCTTGGATTGAACTGCTCGGCTGTTCGATCTTAATGATACCGTTCTGCCTTCTTGTCGCATGGTTTTCGATCGATTACGTCACCGATGCCTACACCAGCAACGAGCAATCCGCGTCTTTGGTCGGCCTCAGCCATCGCTGGGCGATCAAGGCCATCCTAGTGTTCGGTCTCATCGTAGCCGCGATGGCAGGATTTGCCGTATGGCTGCAAACCGCTTTTGCATTGTTCAGCTCGAAATCGTTTGATTTCGCGCTCTACACGATCGAGAGACCAGAAGAGAAAATTGAAAAACGGCTCATGATGGAAGCCATCGATGGATCCATAACCGACGGCTCTAACGAGGCTAAGCGCGGTAACAGCAGTGACCTCCTCAGTCGGAAAATAGACGATTCGGTCTACGAACACGCGACAGATACCGCGAGCCAAAAATTCTTCTATTACTTCGGTATGTCCATCATGGTCGTCGTTTTGATCTTGATGTTCCACACCTTCGACTTCTGGAGCTGGCTGGTCTAGCCACTACTGTATGTCTAACTGGGAAAAATGGACGAAGAAATACGTTTGGGATGAAAACAAAACGCCTTTCTTCATCCCGGTTGATAAACTCACGAAGCTACAGGCGGGAAAAGAGCTTTTCCTGTATGTAGTTTTCGTCGGTACACCGTTCGGTCTAATCGGCTTCCTCTCTTTGGCCGCCATCTCACGAGCGGAAAGCATCGCGTATCTTCTGTTGATGATCTATTCGGTCTCGGTTCTGGTGGCGCTGTTCTATCTGCAAACCACCAAGAACCATTACGCAGCCTTCTACACCGCGACGGCGCCGATTATCTTACTGCTATACTTAATCTTGAACGGATTTCCACCGAAACTGCATGAGATCGAGCAAGGTGTATTGCTCGTCTTTCTAATGCTTTGGCTGCGTTACGCCATGCGGATCATCCGTATTACAAAACGGTACCCAGACATGCGCGAAGGCGTCTTACTACCGCCCACGCTTTGATACTTGAAGCGGGTCACACGCCGCCAAGGTAATGCGGCGTCACGCTGACATGATCGCTGATCTCAGCCGTACCCGCGACATTTTCGACCGCCACCATCAGCGCTAATTTCTGTTCTTGCGAGCCAAGGCAGCCCCATAACTCGACCAATCCCCCGACACAATAACGTTCATTTGCGTCGGATGGACGAAATCAAGCTGATCCAACTCGGCAACAAATTTTGCTCGGACATCCTCGGACGAGCGCGGTCCGGGCGTCGCGTTCGCTGTCGCTAATCCTTGCAACAAATTGGAACGGCTGACGATCCCAACCACTTTCCCGTTGCGCACGACCGGTACCCGCTTGATTCTTTTCTCTTACAAGATTGTCGCGATTTCGGCGAGAGATGCATCTTCCTCGACAGTGGCAACTTCTCTCGTCATCACCTCTCTGGCGTGATTGCCATGCGTCTTCACATAGTCACGAGCTTTTTCGGCTTCCGCCGTTAACAGATTTAGCCACCAGGAACGCCGATGGTCGCCGCCAAATTCAGCACGTCGGATCAGGTCCCCCTCGCTGACCAGTCCGATCAGCATACCGCCACCGTCCAACACCGGAACGCCGCTGATACGGTGCTCCAACAACAATTGAGCAATTTCCGGTACCGTCGTATCTGCGGTTACGGAGATCACATTCGTCGTCATCATATCTTTGGCCAACATCTGAACTTCTCCTCCGGTTTAGCGGCTCTGCCGCCTGACTTACCGTCAGAGTAGGACAAGGAGATGCGACGCGAATTGATCTAGCTCAGATATACGAGTGCCCTAATGCCGACGCGGCGCGGCGGGATCTTCGGCAGGGTCGCCGTCGACAGCGGAATCCACAATTTGATCGATGTGTTTGTGATCGTATGTTTTGGTGCGCAATCTATACGCCCGCGTCTCCGCCCAATCGTCATCGACATTCAACGTCTTCACGACCAAAAAATGAAATCCGATAACCACCGTCCATCCAATCGAAAACCAAGACGTGTCCTCCGAATTTCGTGTAATCCACGTCATCGCGGCAATGCCGATGCAATAGGCCACAAGATGCCACTTGAACCACCGCCAATCGCGTAATTGTGCTCGCATGACATTCCTTCCATGGACCATATTCCGCTGCTGACAGTATAGGCGATCAATCGTCGGCTTGTCGCCTCTCTAGACGCACGATAGCTTACGCAAAGCTCCAGGAGGAGACCGATCACCCAATGCAACTCCATTTTATATTTCGTCACGCGTTAGCGCTGATTCTACGTCTTTTTTATCCAATACGAGCGAACACGGCGGAGGCTAAGGTAGAATGGCGGATGGCGAGAGCATTTCCGAGATCCGCCTTGTTGCTTGAAACACTTGGGAAAAACTTTGCGGAGAACGCGACCGCAATTTCTGCCGGTTCCATGAAAATTACCTTTTTCGAACCGCATGTCCTGGCTGCGCCGTTCAAGGTTTTCGACGTCGTCAGTCAGGACAAGGTCGAGGTTGCCTGGGAAACGTCCGCCTACTGGTTCGAAAAGGATCCCGCCTTCGCGCTTTTCTCCAGCGTCCCATTCGGACCGGACGCGCCTGAATTTATGGCTTGGATGAAACGCGGCGGCGACGGGAAATTACGTGACGAGCTTTACGAGCCTTATGGATTTGTTTCCATCATCTGTGGTGCTATGCCACCGGAAGCCGGTGGTTGGTATCGTCGCGAAGTCAGTAGCATCAAAGATTTCGATGGCCTCAAAATGCACACTTCTGACCTCGGGGCGCAGGTTCTCAAACTCTTTGGCGTCGAGCCGCAGTTGATAGCGCCATCGAAACTGATCGACAACTTGCAGCGATAAACATTAGACGCCGCCGAGTTTTCCATCCCGGCAATCGACGCGAGCGTTGGATTCGAGCGCGCGGGACCTCTCTATTGCTATTTCCCTGACTGGCATCAACAGACAATGCTATTCGAGTTGCTGATCGGCAGATCGACATGGCTCAAGATTTCAAAAACACAGAGGCGGTAAATTCGCACCACCTGCGGCCTATTCGCTGAAAGCATCGCCGAGGGAGAGGCATTACAAACCCGGGCGAACTTCGCCGGCGCGGTGTTGAACTTTGATGCTTTCCATCGCCTGTGTTGAACAAACTGGAAAAAGCCTGGCTGGAAGTAGCCGTCCTCCTCTCTACGAAAAGTAGAAATTCGAGCGCGTTTGGACATCCGTGACACGGTTTCGGAAGGAATACCGACTTTGGCGAGACCTTGGATAGATACGTTAACCGTCACATCAAAGTGATCAACCGTGGATTGACCGTCAGTCGCGTCGCGTTATCGTAGACCCATGACCAAATATTCTATTCCAACACTCCTGCTTTTCGTCATTTTATTGGCTGCGCCCGGCGCTCAAGCGGACGAGCCGATCATCTTCGCCAAAGAAGCTTCGCGCTAATCGAACAGCCGCGAAATCTTGATGATTGATGTCCGATCAACAGGGGAGTGGCGGCAAACCGGAGTACCAGTCGGCGCCAGTGCCATTACCATCCACGACCCGGCCGGCATGACGTCTTTCCTCGATAATGTCATGGAAGCGGTGGACGGCAATAAGAACGCTCGGATCGCACTGATTTGCGCGCGCGGCAATCGTTCGCACCGGACGCAACGATTTCTATCGCAGCGCGGCTTCACCCAGGTGTTGGACGTAAGTGAAGGCATGTTGGGCGGCAATGCTGCTCCCGGCTGGCTCGCCCGTAACCTGCCAGTCGAGAAATGTGAACACAGCTGACCCTCAGCTCTCGGCCAATGCTGCTGCAACGGATGCCATTTGTGCATCCAAATCGACCGAACATTCGGACGTCACCTCCAAATCTCGATCTTCGTAAACATTTCGGTCCCGGTATTTCTGCTTCCAAGCTTCAATCGTTTTATCTCGCAGATCATTTAATTCCCGCAACTGCGGCCGGAACATCGTGACCATGTTCGTCACCCACACATTCACAAGCCATGACGGGTGGGGCATATCGATTTCGAAGCGATGCAGGAACCGGCAAACATCCCGCGCCTCATACCAGATCTCTCCCGTCACCCAACGATTGGTAGTAAACAATTTGACCGGAAACCCTTTTGGATTCATTGCAATCGCACCGAGATGGCTGAGCGCATCGTCCGGGTTTTCCGGCATCGTGAAACCCTCAACCGGTGCCGGGCGAATTCCTGGCGGCATTCCGTCGGGCCGCAGGAAGGTATGAAAATGTCCGTGCTCTCCCGGACGCTCTTCCTTTGGGTGCGCGTGATAGTAATACTGGCCATGGGTCTCGAAATCATAGACATCACCCTCGGGATAATGATCCCATTCAAAGAAATCGTTATAATCCCTGAGCAATTCTCCGACGATATTATCACTCGTTTTTCCAAGTATCCGGTGGCAATTGACGACAATCCGACCCGCCTCCTGCATTTCCGTCAATTCGTTTTTTGATAGTGATGAAAAATCGATTTCAACAGTCATGATTTCTTCGGCTTCCCACGGATCTGTGTCCGCGCGTTAAATGTTATTCCTCACGAGCCAGACGAAACCCAATGAATATATGCTTGAGTTCGGCCGGCCTCGTGTGACGTGCGGCAGGACGGTAAATACCGCACCCGCTGTCGTCCCACGATCCCCCCTTCACGATGTAACAGTTCTTGTTTCCCGCTGTCGCGGTCCATTCGAATACCTGTCCGGCGGGGTCCGTCAGCCCGAATGGACTGTTGCCTTTCGGAAACCGACCGATCGGTATTGTATCGAATGAACCGGCGTCGTGGCTGTTCAATAATGTCGCATCGAATTCGTCGCCCCATGGATAGCGGCGACCGTCGGTCCCCCGCATGGCTTTTTCCAATTCCCACTCGGTTGGCAATCGGTAATGCCTATCGGTCTCGCCGGAAAGCCATCGCGCGTAGGCCTGCGCATCTCAATGACTGACGAGGACAACGGGGTGATTTTCGCGGCTCGGCGGCGGCGAGCCATCCTTCCATGCGTGACGTCGCTTGCGTGAATAAGGATGAGTAGCTTTTCCATGTCTTGCGGTCGACCTCGGGGTGCCGGTGGCTGGTCGCCCGCACGAAAGCCGCATAGTGACGGTTTGTGATTAAAGACCGCGTGATCTGGAACGCCGAAAGCTTTTTCTGTTGCTGTCGGAACTCGCTTTCATACCATTTCCATTCCCTCGTACGGGAATGCCCGTAAGCGGTCTCGTCCAGCTTATAGGCGTATTCCCGCTCCCTTCGATCCGATCCCGCTATAAATTCACCTGCTTGGATTACGACCGTCTCAGGTATCGGGATATTTTATATAGTCAAGGCAACCAACCCTTTGCCCCGAAATGCGCTTTCGCGCGTCGGTGCAAAGGCGCCAACCCGACGG
>CAXAGK010000174.1:0-7460 GCA_963968305.1 uncultured Rickettsiales bacterium
TGTCGAAAGTGACTAGGGACGCTGGGGCACTACCACGTCAGTTACTGCTCTATCGCGATTTTGTGAAGCTGGTATTTACTCCGCCCGCTCAATAGCGTTAATCCAGCGCACTCCATGGCTGGCCGATACGGTCGAGAGACACGAACTCCCGCAAGTCGCCGCGACCGACCGGGCCGAAATTCCCCATCGGATACCCAATCGGCACGATAGCGTAGGAGTGCACCCCCGGCGGCAATGCCAGCGCCTTTTCCGATTCTTCCTCGAATAACAGGTGGCGAGTTGTAAGGCTCGCGCCCAATCCGAGCGCGCGGGCGGCAAGCAACATGTTTTGGACCGCCGGATATATGGATGCGCCCGCCGTCCTATTCGAGGGGATCAGTGGATTGTCATGTTTGATACAGGCGACAATCCACACCGGCGCTTCGTGAAAATGCTCGGTCAAATATTCGACCGCCAAGTGTTGGCGATGATATTTCTCGGGAGAAGACCCGGCCGGCGGCTCGGCCGTGGCATAGCGCGGCCCAACGATTTCATCCAACGCCTTTTTGTACCAAACCTGAACCGCCTTCTTGATGGCGACGTCCTTAACGACAACGAAATGCCAGCTCTGGCTGTTCGCACCATTCGGCCCACGGGTTCCCGCTTCCAAAATCTTGACGATGAGTTCATCCGGCACCGGATCCGGCTTAAGGCGGCGCATCGCCCGCGTCGTAGAAAGAACGTCAAAAAGCTCCGTCGAAGAAAGGTTGATTGGTGAATCAGTCACAATAAGAATATCCTAATTTTAAAACCAATGTTCATGCGGCAATGCAATCCGCGACAATCTCACCGACATCCGAGAGGTTCTCGACCCGCTCGACACTTTCCAGAAGCCGCTCCACACGCGCTGTCTCCAAAACCAGGACCGCGTTCTCGCGAAACTTCCGGCGCACTTGATCTGGTGTCATCGGGTTATACTCGCTGCCCCAATTATCGTTGACGATACGTTCCATCTTGCGACCGTCCGTCGTCTCCACCTGCACCCACCCCTTGAAGCGGCTGGGATCGGTCGCGGTCGGGTCCAGTGTGTGGTTGATCTTCGCCGTCAAAGTGAGGAGTTCCGGGTCGTTGATATTCTCCTCACTGAAGGCCTCGACACCCAGGCGGCCAAATGTGAGCGCCGCAGCGATCGTGAAGGGAAAGCTGAACTTGGCGTGATAGTCGGTCGCCGGGCGGAGTTTCACCTCTCGCGGCTCGCACATGATCGGGATCATCCATTCCGCGATCGGGCAGGTCATCGATTTGACGTGCTTAGCGCGCAATCCCTCCTCCGTATAGAGTTGCGTGACACAATCCAGAAAACCGTGGACCACGTGACCACATGGATAGGGTTTGAAAGACGTCGTTGGATATTCCCAGCGCGTACCAAGGCCGTCCATCAATCGCTCTGGGAATTGCTCGCCAGGCTTAGCGTGGGTCGTATAGAAACCCTGGATGCCTTCCAAAACTTCGGCCGGCCCGGTGAACCCGCATTTCGCTAGCGTCGCCCCGATCACCGCGGCGTGGGAGGACCAGCCGACGTGAAGCTGCTTGGTCCAGGTGCCGTCGTTGAAACATTGCATAATGCCCGACGATTGACTGCCGGCGATGCCGAGCGCATGCGTGGTCTGCCGGGCGTCGAGGCCAAGGAGCTTGGCCGCCGTCGCCGCAGCCGCGAACGTGCCGACAACCGCAGTTGCGTGAAACCCCTGTTGATGGAAGGCCTTCGGCGCGACGCTGCCAATCCGGCAACCAACTTCAGCTCCCGCCACAATCGCGGTTAGCACATCCGCACCCGATGCTTTGATCGCCTCGCCCAAAGTCATCGCGGTGGTGACCACCGGGGCCGAAATGTGAACGACAGAGACCATATGCGTGTCGTCGTAATCAAGTGCATGAGCCATGGTACCATTCGCGAGCGCCGCGCCCGCCGTGCTGGCGTAGTCGCCATGGCCGATGACCCGCGCGTCGTTACCCGCTCCCGTCAAGACGGCTCCGTCGCGAATGCATTTGCTTCTCTCGAACGAGCTAGCCGCCAAGGTCGTGCCCAAGATATCCAAAACACGTGATTTTGCGTCGGCGACAATTTCATCCGGAAGATCGGAAAGCCTTAGAGCGCATACCCATTCGGCCAATTGTTCGGTGTAACTCGGCTGTGTCATTGTTAGCCTCTCCCCTCATGCAAATAGATATAGAAGCCCCTTTATGAAAAGCGCGGCGGCGGCGGCGAATAGGACAAACTGCAGAATGGCGTAAAACCGCTCCGGACTGCTGGCATGGAAAAGCCAGGTCCCGGCCCAACTACCGAGAAAGACCGCAGGCGCCACCAACAGAGCTTCGACCAACAAAGTTGGCGTGAACAATCCGGCATAAGTCAGCAAACACAGTCGGAACAACATGAAAGCGCCGGATAGAAATACATTCGTGCTGCGCAAGACCGCCGGATTGGCGCAAATCAACTTCAGATAGGCCACAAGAAAATACAGCCCACCACCGCCGCTGATCGTGCCGACAGAACCGGAGATCGCCGCCAGAATGCTGGCGAGAGTATGAGAGCGTAAATCGATCCGCCGCTGTAACCGTTCGATAGCCTGGAATCGATCCATCAAAAGGATGCCGAGGATCAATCCTCCGAGCAGGAGAACCAGCCAGTCGGCTTCGATTTCGGCGAACACCCATGTGCCGAAGACGATTCCGGCCATCATCCCCAACGCCAACATCCGGGCAATAGGCCAATCGGTATTACGAAATCCTTGCGGCAGCAGGTGAACCTGCGCGATGCCCGATGTGAGCGCCACCAGCAAGATCGCATGATGCGGCCCCAACACCCAGGTAGTGAGGAGGACGATCGGCATGTTGGAGCCGAATCCTAAAGCACCTCTTATATAGAATCCGATGAAATGGACTAGAAGCACAAAGCCTACAGCGAAAGGCGTCATGCCGTCGAAAGCGACGATATCACCGATTGTGATCAATTTTGGGGCCTGGCGAACATTCCTTGGAGATAGTCGCCCGCCTTCTCTTTGACAGGCATGGTCTAAATTCGCCTTCCGTGATCCCCATCAGAGGGTATCTGGCTTTTTTTACGGCATTAGGTTAGTCTAACAATGGATGAGGATGACTAAAGCGTTGGAGGAGCTTTGCCAGAAGGCAGGTTCAGCGCTTAGTTACGAGGAGAAAAACCATGGTTGACAGTGTTGGCCTTGGCTCGTCAGTCAAACCTGCGCTGCAGGGTGTGCAGCGCACGAGCCAGCAATCGAATCAGACGAACGAACGACTGAGCAGCGGGCAGAGAATTAACGACCCGCTCGATGGCGCGGAGGATTTCTTCACTGCTCAAGCGTTGACGAACCGCGCCGCAGATCTGGCGCAGGTCAAGGATCAGGTCGGTCAGGCCATCAGTACGATCCAGGCCACTGATGTCGGGCTCGAAGCGATTAATGATCTGTCGGGTCAAGCGCGCGCAATTGCTCAGCAGGCGCAAAATACGAACGACCCCACGGAACGTGCCCGCCTCGCGGATCAGTTCAATCAAATTCGCGTACAGATCGATAGTATCGCTGCCGACTCGGGTATCGGCGGCAACAATCTGATCGGCTCTTCGCCGGATACGCTTGAGGTCTCTCTGAACGAGGACGGCAGCAGTTCGCTCTCGGTCCAAGGTGCAGATTCGACAAGTGCCGGGCTCGGTATTTCTGCGCGGACATTCGGCAGTGATGCGGATATCGACGCCGCCCTCGCGGATATTTCCAGCGCACAGACACAGGTTCGCTCGAACTCGACCTCTTTGTCTTCGAACACGAGCACGCTGCAAAACCGTATTGATTTTACCGACAGTCTCAGCAACACGCTGGAACAAGGGGCCGCCAATCTGACGCAAGCGGATCTGAACGAGGAAGCGGCTAGCTTGCTTTCGCTGCAGACACGTCAGGCATTGGGTGCGAATGCACTCACCATCGCGACAGATAACGAGCGCGCGGTCCTGAGTCTGTTCAGCTGATTTCCGCACTGACTCGGGGAAGACCATGACGGGCGGATTGGTTTCCGTATCGACGGACGTCCCGGAATTTGAAGACATCGTCGACGCCTTTATTGCGCGCGACTTTGCATCCGTCGGCAATTTCGCCGAATCCCTCATTCATCGCCCGGGCCCGGTTCAAGCGCTGCAACTCTCCCTCATCGGTCTATGCCGGACGGGCGCGTTCGAAAAGGCCCATTGGTTCGCGCAAATTGCAATCGACCGCATCCAAGGCGAAGACGCGTGGAGTGCCAGCTTGATCGGATTGGCAGTCGGCAAGACGCAACTTTCCGACGTCGTGAACGAAACACTTAACGATGTAGAGATTTGCCAGGCCCGTTACTACACAGCGGCGGCAAAAATCAGCAATGGTAAGATTGACGATGCCTTGGTCAATATAGACGCCTGCCTCGCAAACGGTGCGCCTTGCCTCGAACTTCATCTCGCCGCCGTGGAGAAGGAGAATTTAGCGGTCGAGCTATCAGGCCGTTAGGAAATCAAGCTGCGAATATCCCGTGTGATCTGACCGAGATCGCTCAACTCCTGCATCAAGACTTTTCTTTCCCGGCGTGATAAAACTCGCATATCTACCCGGCTCGACGAGCGCACGCCGTCCCTCAGATCTTCCAATTGCTGATGCAAGATTAAATTCAAGGCCCGTTTATAGACGCGGATTAATTTCACCGCATCGCCTTCTCTAATTTTACCCACCGCCGTGACATCGCTAATACGATCCGCCGTCGCCCGCGCCGTCGAGACGGTCCGCAACGCCATCGCGCGCGCAAAACTTACGATTGGGAGCAAAGCGTCACGCTTCAAATCCTGCCAGCCTTCCTCCAACCGACGGCGGCGGAAGAGACTAAAACTCGGCGCGAGTTGTGCCACAGATTGGGCCATTAATCCGAGGAACGGTTTCAAACGGGATGCGCCGATGATGGCATCGGCGAGCAACCCGTCACCAAGGGAACGGTCACCCGCGACTGGCCACAAATCAAAGAAGATATCGACGCTCAACAAATCTTCCGGCCGGGCGCGATCAAGCCAATGTTCGATCCGATTGCGCCATTGCTCCCGCGTGCCGCGCCATTCGGTATTCGCAGCCATCACACCGCCGTCACAATAAGGGACACCGGCATCATGCAATACATTTGAATACCACCAAGGAACTGCCGTGATAGGGACATCTGAGTTTCCAGCGCGCCTGCGCCTTTCTCCTCATCCAACAAGCGCATGTTCCGCAGCTGACGTTCAGCCAGCACCTCGCTCAATTGATCCGACATCGCCGGGCGCCTCATCATGAGAGGTTCGAGATCGGAGCGTGTAATTTCAAACACCACACTATCGACCGACGGCCCAACCGTAGCCGATCGGGGAGCCCCGGTAAGCAATGACATTTCACCAAAAAACATTCCCGGGTTCAGTCGACCAACGACCGTGCTGATACCACTCTTGCCCGTGATCGACGCTTCAAGGGTTCCTTCTTTCACCACAAATAGCGAATCTCCCTCTTCGCCTTGGCGAACGACCGGCTGGCTTGCAATGCAGAGATGGCGACGCATCTTCTTGGCGATTTCATCCAGCTCGTCAGTTGTCAGGGGGGCAAGTGGCGTGATGCCGTGTAGGAAGTCGATATCCTCGCGCTCTTCGTCGCGGCGCGCCGCTGCCCGGCGCGGGCTGAACATACCCATCTTCGCGTGCGGCACGTCGATACCCGCATAATACCGGTTCCGCAAAACGTTCCGTTGCACTTCATATCGGGTCACAGCCATCCGCGGATAATCTGGAACCCAAAATCGCACCCACCATTCTGTTCCTCTGTCGGTATAATTGCCGATCAAGAGGTCGGGTTGGCGTGGAATACTCGCGGAGGCCGGAACCTGCGCCACGGCCGAGAGCAGAATTCGCTCCGCCTACCAGTAGGTCACATCATAAGGCAACACGATTTCAAATTCGTCCCGCCAGTACTCGTTCAGCTGGCTATAGTTGCGAAACGCGGCGGTCGCCAATTGGCTGTTCGGCACCACGACCGAAACTTCGTCCATCGTTATCAGTCGCGCGGCGCGCCAATTGATTTCCACGACCTTGCCTGGCGGCTCATCATCGAACTTAATCCAATCACCGATCTGGAGTGGCCGTTCGATGCCAAGCACAATTCCCGTAAAGACATCGGCGATCAAGTTCCAAAGCGCGAAACAGATGACCGCGATAATGATACCGGAGGTAGTCAGGAAACCCGCAATCAGCACGTCGTAGACAACAGCTAACAGGATGATCGCCGTGGTAATCCAAATTGCCATTCCCGCCAGCTGGGTCAGCAATTTCGGTACCGGCACGCCACTTTGCCGCCGCGCTCGGTTGTTCCATACAAAGACGGTAAGTAGACAATCCACGGCATAGCCGAAAACGATCCAAAACGCCGTCGCGACCAAGGTGCCTAATGTCGCGGCGAGCTCAACGCTTAACGAGGCTTCGGCAAAATGCAGCGGCTCCGACCATGTCTGCTCAAGAACCAGTAACAAGACGGCCAGTGTGACAAATGTCCAAACCTGCATCTGTGAACGCCGGACACTGTTGTCGGCTGCTCCCGGTCGGCTCAAAGCGTCACCCCGCCATCCACGACAAAGGCAGTGCCAGTCGCATAAGCCGATTCGTCACTCGCCAGATACACGGCCATCGCCGCGATCTCTTCCGCTGTGCCCAATCGGCCCATCGGCTGGCGCGCTATGAAATTCCGGCGCGCCAATTCGGGATCATCGAACGCCGCGATGCGAGCTTCCAAGGACGGGCTCTCGACAGTGCCCGGACAAATACAGTTGCACCGGATACCCTCCGCCACATAATCCGCTGCCACAGATTTCGTCAGCCCGATCACGGCCGCCTTGCTGGCGCCATATACGAAACGGAAAGGCAATCCGCGCAAGGACGAGGCCACCGACGCCATATTGATGATCGAACCACCACCAGATTCCAGCATCGCTGGTAAGAAGGCCCGAATGGTCCGGTACATCGATTTGACATTCAGGTTGAAGGAGAAATCCCAATCTTCATCCGTCACATCCAATATGCTGCCGTTATGTACAAAGCCCGCGATGTTGCACAATACGTCCACTCTGCCCAAGGTCACGGCCAGTTCATTGACGGCCGCCGCATCGGTCACGTCTAAAATACGCGTGGTAATGCCTTCATGAGATCGAAGTACCGCGAGTTCTTCGCCGTCTAGGTCCGTCGCCATCACCGTCGCGCCCTCAGACGCGAAGCGTTCTGCGATAGCCTTGCCAATGCCGCGCGCGGCAGCCGTTACAAGCACAGATTTACCTTGGAGTCGTTCTGTCACGCCATTCCTCCTTGAGAGCCCCAACCCCGCCGGATCGCATTACCCGCCAACAGTTGACCATATGAATTCCAATGCGGACAAGAAATATCG
>CAXAGK010000175.1:0-7402 GCA_963968305.1 uncultured Rickettsiales bacterium
AAATAAATCCTTCTAAATGTGAGGCGGCCGATGGACGCCACGTGTTTAATCGGTAAGGTAGAGGCCGCGTATTTCGCGGCAAGCACGATGAAACAGGGACATCATGATGATTTCGATTTACGGCCTTAAGAATTGCGACACCTGCCGCAAAGCGTTGACATGGCTTCAAGCGGAAGGGATCGAGCACGAATTCAAGGATGTTCGCGCCGATGGATTGACCGACGCGCAAGTACAAGGCTGGATCGATGCCGTCGGCTGGGAAACCCTCTTGAACCGTCGGGGCACCACGTGGCGCAAACTACCCAAGGCAGAGAAAGACGGTGTTGACGCCGCCAAGGCTAAAGCACTGATGATGGAGCAAGCCGCGTTGATCAAACGCCCCGTGTTCGAGGCTGGTTCGACCGTGATCGTCGGCTTCAAGGACGCGGAGGTGGAAGCCCTCCGCGTCGCTTTGTAAAGTTAGCCCGCTTTCGCGCGATTCCGCTCGAGCCAGGAATCAACCATCGCCACGGTTTGATCGACCACGTCGAGTTGCATGCCGTGTGACGCGGCAATTGTTTTCACGAGGCAATCTGCCCGCTCGATATTCGGAGCGCCCGCAAGCAGAGCCCGTGCTGCGGAAGACGGCTTTGCTAGGCCGTTAGCCGCATTCGCGTATTTTTCGAAGGGGACAAGATCGTTCATATCCGCGCCCATGGCACCGCAAACCTGTTTGACGAATTCGTAAACCTTACCTGACGCTTCCATATCCGAATGAACCGATTCACGAATGGCACGCATGTCATTTTGCTGGACGCACCGGTAATTGCCGGTCATCAACATGGCCCATTTGGCGAGCGGCACGAAGACCGAATCATGCACTTTCAACTTCACCGGTAATTCGAGCGCACCGTCGCCCGGATCAAACCGAATGGCTTCGATATCGGCCTGCATCTGTCGCAGAATTGCAGTGTCTTCATCGGATTCGAACCGCGCCGCCTTGAAGTTCGTCGGCAGGGCAACCTGAAGGACATTCAAGGGTTCCTCCGGCGGGCGGAAGGCTTGAGGGTCCGGACTGCAGAGCGTGATATTCTTCGGGTCGACGCTATCCCACACACTGGGGTCGGTATAGCATTTCGTCAGTTGCGACGTGTCGAGACCCGGAATGCGCGCCATGTAGGGCAATGGCGGCATATTCATGATCGACATGCAGGGCTTGCCTGACTTACCGACCCGGTCGAGCAGTTCGCGCACGCCTGGCGAGCGATATTGCGGTTCCTGCATCGCCAGCACTACCAGATCGTATTCCGACGGGTCCGCATCGTCCGTGCCGCCCGCGGAAAGTGATCCTGCCAGCGATTTCGAATTGAGTTCCACCAAATCGTCGCGGCCCTTCACCGGCATCCGCACAATAGCGCCGTCTTTATTGAAGAGCTCAGCTTCTTCCGGAAGGCAAACGAGGCGCACCGAATGCCCCGACAAGACCAGCTTGATGGCCAATAGCGAGCCATAGGACGCGCCCATAATAAGAGTGTTGTATTTCTTCCCCATAACTTCCTCCCGGATTCCCTAACACACACGGTTCAGCCCGGACCTCATTGGTCCGGGCCGCCGCTTTGATTAAGAATGTGTCCAGATTAGCCGGTCGGTCAAGCGCTGGTATACAAAAGGCCTGAAAAGATCGGCGAAACCGCGTCACGAAGGTGTTATCAGGTAAGATTTACTCAATGATGACGAAAGTGCGAACTTCGATACTTTCGCGCGGCGGCGCGTCCGGCCCCGTCTCTTGCAACTCAAATGCACCGTGCGGGGTAAAGTGGGCACGCCCGTCGTCGATGCTGTCCCAACCCTTGATCAGCAGGATTTCATCGCGGTCGATCTCCGACGCGTAATACCAACGTTGTCCCGCACCGTGCGCAACCTGATAAATTTCACCTACGCGATCCGCAAAGACTTGATCCGTCGCGACCAATTCCTCAGTCGCAATACTGGCGGCATCGGCCAAGGCGAGCGGCGAACGTTTCACTGGCCCACTGATCGGCCGCCAAACGTTGACCTGCAAAATGCGCGCACCGGCCTCGATTAGTCGTTCGTACTCCGCTTCACCGAGGACGTCCTTGGCCCGTTGGGGGCCACTCACCACGGTGTAATCCACATGTACGCGGGTCGCGGGACCGCGCAAACCATCCGGGTTCCGGGCTCCGCCCGTATCGTCAGAGCGTCTCGTCACATCGAAGATAGCCACATGGGTGGCGTCGAAACGCTCACGCAAGATGTCCTCGACTTCAGCATGATATGTGGAATCGACCGCCTCATCGTCGTAGAGATCATCCACTTGGGTTTCATGATGCAACAATTCGAAACCTTGCGTGTCGACCGAAAGATTTTCCGCGATTAGGCGCATATCGGCGATAGGAACAGAGACATCTTCCAACTCGAAAAAAATCTTCGCTTCGCCGCCGGTCAGCGCGGTGCTGTGAAATACAGGCTTGGTATCTTGGGGGACAATGAAGGACAAAGCACCCTCAACGCTGGGCAGCGGCTCGACCACATCTGATCTGAATTGGCTCATCGTTCTAATCCTTATAACTTCATTTGTGCGGCCTCGCCTACGCGACGGCCCAACTCGTTAACCTTAAGATGCGATAAGATGATGAAGTTTACGGCAGATATTTCTTCACGTTCGGGTTAGATTTATTTACTCGATCAAACTCCATCGGTTCCTCGATAACGCTCTTTCAATTTACGCATACCGCCAAGCCAACGATCATAATCACCAGTCTTGCGTTGCAGGTAGTCCAGTACGACTGGGTGCGGCAGAATGAGAAATTCTTCCCTATCCATTGTCTCGATCACGCTATCGGTCAATTCCTCCGGGTCGATCATCCCGTCGAGCGAGGCGACACCGCCTTCCCGTCCCTGGGTCATTGCCGTGCGCACCGCTTGGGGGCACAGGACCGATACTTTCACGCCTCGAGTGCCATATTCGATCGACAACCATTCGCCAAAGGCGATCGCCGCGTGCTTGGTCACGGAATACGTGGCGGAATTGACATGCGACAACAGACCCGCCGCCGACGCCGTATTGATCAGATAGCCGTCGCCTCGCGCCGCCATTTTGGGTGCCACCGCGCGCGCTGCGTAGACATGCGCCATCACGTGGATATCCCAATTCTTTTGCCAATCCGCATCTGGCACGTCTTCACCGCCGAGCCAGGCAATCCCGGCGTTCGAGCAAAAGATATCAATCGGGCCAAGCTCATTCTCCGCCCGCTCCACCAAGGTCTGTATATCCCCTTCGCGAGAGACATCAGTGACAATCGGCAGAGCGCCAATCTCGTCGGCGACGGCGACCAAGGCTTCTTCCTGCATATCCGCAACGGCGATACCTGCGGCCCCCTCCGCCTTGAACCGGCGCGCCAATGCGCGCCCAATTCCGCTCGCCGCACCCGTGATCACCGCAACCTTACCTTCGACCTTCATAACGATTTCTCCCCCTGCAGGGTTGGTTTTCCCTAGACACATAGCTATCCGCGACAACCGGTGCTTCAAGCCGCCCGAGAGGCAATACCCAAACCGCATCGCCCGCCATAGTTTAACTAACACAGACACCGTGACCATCGAAGGGACCAATCGTGAAAATCACCGGCTATGAAGTAAGCGCTCTGAACATTCCGGAAGACGATCCTCTGGCCAATATGCCGGAGGAAGCGGGCCGGACGCGACCGGTCGTCATCCTGCGCCTGCGCACGGATAATGGTCTCGAAGGAATTGGCGTCACCTTCTATGGTGGCAAGATGGCCGGCAGCCTACGGGTCGCGGTAGAGGAACTCTCCGAGCTGACGGTCGGTGAGGACCCGCTGTGCATCGAGCATATCGTCGCAAAGCTTCGCAATGGCACCGGCGATTCCTGCGGGCCAGGTGGCATCTTTACCCTGGCGCTTTCCGCCATCGACGTCGCGCTTTGGGACATCAAGGGGAAGGCGCTCGGGTTGCCGCTCTGGAAGCTTTTGGGCGGCCATCGCGACCGGGTGCCGACATATGCCTCCGGCGCACTAAGGCGTGGGCTGACCGACGATCAGGCTCAACAGGCGGCGCATACTTTGATCTCGAAAGGTTTTCGTGAGATGAAAACCCAAATGGCGCTGCCAGGAAATCCGACGCCGGAGGATGAGATCCGCCGCGTCCGGGTCGTGCGCGAAGCCATCGGTCCCGATATCAAACTGATGTGTGACATCAATCAACGCTGGCGGCCCGAACAAGCCATCGATATCGGCAGCCGCGTCGAGGATATTGGGCTGTTCTGGCTAGAAGATGTTACAGTGGCCGACGATTACGCAGGGCTCGCCCGGGTCACCGCCGCCTTGAAGACGCCCATCGCAGGGGGCGAATATTTGTGGGGCATCGCACCGTTCCGGCACATGATCGAAGCGCGCTCCGTCGATATCGTTATGGTCGATATCGTGCGGGCGGGCGGCGTCACCCAATGGATGAAGATCGCCGGTATGGCGGAAGCCTTCAATCTACCAATTGTCAGTCACGTCATGCCGGAAATTCTGGTGCATCTGGTGGCCGCCTGCCCGAACGGCCTGACAGTCGAGTATATGCCCTGGATGCTATGCCTGTACGAGGAAACCCCTATCGTCGAGAACGGTGAGATGATCCTGCCCAACAAGCCGGGCCTAGGATTGAAGTTCGACGAGAAGGCCATCGCGTCCTACAAGGCGTGATCAACGCGGAGGAGAGAAGACATGCGGTTCGCACTCGGTCAATCGGCGCCTCGGGTTGAGGACCAGCGCCTGCTGCGCGGCGGCGGGCGCTATACAGACGATATCAATCTTCAGGGCCAAGCATCCGCCTTTATGCTGCGCTCTCCCTATGCACATGCCCGCATCCGATCCATCGATACGGCGAACGCGCTCGCCGCTCCCGGCGTCATCGCGGTCTATACTGGCGCCAATATCGCCGCCGCCGAGCTTGGCTATATGCCGTGCCTCGCGGCCAAGCTTTTACCGCTCAAAAGGCCCGACGGCTCGCCGATGTATGAGCCAAAGCGGGCCGCCCTGGTGGAAGAAAAGGTCGCATTCGTTGGAGATTACGTCGCCTTCGTCGTGGCGGAGACCCGCAGCCAGGCCCGTGATGCCGCAGAGCTGATAGAGGTCGACTACGAAGAACTGCCACCGATCGTCGAGATCCCAGATGCCTTGACCGAGAACGGCGCATCGATTTGGGACGATTGCGCGGACAACATCTGCTTCCAGATGGAGCAAGGCAATAAAGCCGAGACCGACTCCGCCTTCGCCTCCGCCCATCACATCAGCCGCGTCGAAATTCCCTTCGCCCGCGTTGCTATCAACCCTATGGAGCCCCGCGCAGCCATCGGCGAGTACGACCGGTTTGAAGATCGCTACACGCTCCATTCCGGCAACCAATTCCCCCACGACTTACGGAGTTGGTTGGCCCAATCGGTCCTGAAAGTACCGGAAAGCAAACTACGCATCATCAGCCCAGACATGGGCGGCTCGTTCGGCCTTCGCTCCAACTGCTTTCCCGAATTGACCCTCGTCATGTGGGCGGCGAAGCAACTTGAACGTCCGGTAAAGTGGGTTAACGAAAGATCGGAGGGCATCCTCGAGGAACACGCCCGGGATTTCGCCATGACGGTTGAATTAGCACTCGCCGAGGATGGTACCTTCCTCGGCTTGCGGGTCTTGAAACGAGCCAGCGTCGGGGCGTATCTCAATAATTTCGGCCCCCTTCCCGCTATCGGAAATCTCGGTGGCATTGCTGGCGTGTATAAGACACCCGCGATCCACGCGGAAATCACTGGCGTTTTCACCAACTCCGCACCGACAAGCCCATATCGGGGGGCCGGACGGCCGGAGGCCACTCTTGCCATCGAACAAGTTATCGACCTGGCAGCCCGCGAGATGGAGATCAACCGGATCGAGCTGCGCCGCCGCAATATCATTCCACCGGACTCCATGCCGTATCAGACCGCGCTCTCCTATAATTACGACTGTGGCGAGTTCGAGCGGAATATGGATCGCGCATTGGAGATGGCGGAAGCTGCGAACTTCGAACAACGGCGCGCGCAATCGAAAAGCGCTGGAAAGTTGCGCGGCCTCGGTGTCGCCAACGCGGTGGAACAAGCGGCTGGCATGTTCGACGAAGGCGGTGAAATCCGCTTCGATCAAGAAGGTCATATCACCGTCCTTATGGGAACCCACGCCCACGGCCAAGGCCATGAGACGGTCTTTAGGCAACTACTTTCGGAGAAATTCAGCCTCGACTTCGAGCAGATCCGCTACGTCCAAGGTGACACGGATATGGTCAATTACGGCCACGGCACCGGTGGTTCCCGGGTCTCCGGATTAGGCAGCGCGGCTTTAATCGGAGCCGCCGACAAAATCATCGACAAGGGCCGGCGAATTGCCGCGCATAATCTGGAAACCGCGGACGTCGACATTGAATTCAGCGACGGACGTTTTGCCGTTGCGGGAACGGACCGGGGGCTCGACATGAAAGAAGTCGCGGCATTGGCCTTCCAACCCGCCATGTTGCCGCCCGGTATGGAGAGCGGCCTCAACGGATTCGATACGTTTAAGTCTCCGGGGCCTACATTTCCCAATGCCTGCCACGTCTCGGAAGTGGAAATAGATCCGGAGACAGGGACCATCAAAATCCTACATTATCTGGCGGTCGACGATGTGGGCACGGTGATGAACCCCTTGCTTCTCAAGGGTCAATTGCACGGCGGTATCGTTCAAGGTATCTCGCAAATCATCGGCGAGCGGATCGTCATGGACGAGAACGGCCAAGTCCTGACCGGATCGTTCATGGACTACCACATGCCGCGCGCAGACGAGTATCCGTCATTCGAGATTGAAACCCACGTGGTGCCGAGCCCACGCAACCCACTTGGTATCAAAGGCGCCGGGGAAGCAGGCACGGTCGGCGCGGTCGCGTGCCTGGCCAGTGCTGTCCTTGATGCCTTGGCCCCGCTTGGAATTCGCACGATGGATTTCCCAGCAACGCCGGAACGCATTTGGCGGGCAGTAAACGCGGTGTAACGTTGCTCGCAGAGTTCGGGCTTGCAGGATCTAACGCGTTGCCTTGGCGACTGAGTTCCAATGGTCGGTGAAAGATGCGGCCATTGCCAGACTCTTGATTGCAATGACGTTTTCGTAATTTCCCGATAGTGATTTGGTGACAAAATTGAAACTTCCAGTGACGACTTCTTCACCGTCGATCACTATAAACTTATGATGCATATGCCCTTTTTTGTCCGGCATATGTGCTTTAAGAACGTTTAGTTTTCCGTATTTTCGTTTCTTGGCCTTATGCGCGTCAGTCAGGACTCGAACGTCTACACCGCGTTCGACCGCCGCCAGCAAAGCGTCGTAAAGCGGATTGGGATTCT
>CAXAGK010000176.1:0-7396 GCA_963968305.1 uncultured Rickettsiales bacterium
ACCTGCCCATCGAGGACGCACTCGCCCGTCCGGCGGCCAAGAAAAGTGAGCATCAGAGCAATTGAATTGCGCCGTTGCGAGTGCACTTCAAAAAAGCGTCTCACCACCGGCAACACTTCGTGGATGAAACCGAGGTTGGCGGTGGTGAATCCGGACCGGTGATCAGTCGCCATGTTAAGCGCATTGATCTGTCCGTCGGAGAAGATCATCGGCATGGCGACATAGTCGGTCATCCCTTCCGCCCGCAAATCAGCAAGGACCGGAAAATCGTCGTAGCTTTCCGCGCCGATCCACCGCCGCACGCCCGCCATTCCATCGAAGATGCGGCGCAGAGGGCTGTCCTGAAACGTATCACTTTGCACCAAATCATGGTAAATCTCGAAACGTCCGACTTCCGGATCCTTCTCCGACCAGGAACAATTCGTCGCCGCCAACAGAGGATGCAGTGTGCGGATGGTAACTCGAAGACGTCCGACGGGCACACCGCCTTGCCCCAGACATTGGACGAGCCGACGGGTCAACTCGCGAGAGGACGCCGCCTCCCATGCCTCCCGCAGGAGCCAATCGATACACGGGTTTTCGCGCGCTGATGAAACAGCGCCTTCAAGAGCGAAGATTTGTTCACCATCTTCAAACCACGCATTCATACTATCTTCGTAGAAAGCGACATAGTCGGTCACGGCGGTCGCGGTGCCGAACGGCGCCTCGTAACTACAAGCCGCGTTCTCCGCTAGGGCGTCGCCGACTGCTACATTCCAATAGCTGGCGTTCCCCTTAATAGGGACAATAAGTGATGGGTTTCGTCGACTTCAGAAATTCCATACGCATATCGGAGCGCGGGAAATAGAAAGTCGGTAAATGCCAGGTCTCTCGCATAACCATGGCTTACATGGACTCAACGATGACTTCGCCGCCGAATTCAATCCGGATCTGTTTTAGATGGCGTTCGAAATTCATTTCCTAAGTATCAGCATTCGTGTGGCCTTGAATTTCGATGCTTTGGCAGTCACTAGCGGTCGTATCGAGAGCCACGTATTTTCCGTCGCCCGAATACGCATCGTCCCGTTGTGGGCATGATGCCCAACTATTACCACAAAGCATCGATAACAATCCCACAGGCCTTGCCGATAGCGATAACGCGAACCATGGTGAATGTGGCGTATAGAACAATACGCTTCTTAACACCGTAATCGGGATCAGGATTTAGATGTGAAAAGACTCGCTTTCGACATCGGCGGAACATTCACCGACTTCGTCTACGAGGACGATGAAACGGTTCACGTCTTAAAGGTACCAACGACGCCGAAAGACCCGGCGCAGGGCGTTTTGGATGGACTGGCCCGCCTCGAAGCGTCGACCAGCTTAATTACCGCACACCTCGACACCGTCTTGCATGCAACGACAGTCGCCACCAACGCCATCATTGAACGCAAGGGCGGGCGCACGGCGTTGATCACGACCGAGGGATTCCGCGATATCCTTATCATTGGGCGCCAAAAGCGCTATGAAACCTACGACCTCTATATGGCGAAACCTGCTCCTCTATTGCAGCGCCGCGATATCTTCGAAGTGAACGAACGCACGGGTTTTGACGGCGAACGCGTCACGCCTCTGGACATGGGCTCCGTCGATGCCGCCATCGATAGGGTCAAAGACGGTCAGTACGACGCGGTCGCCGTCGCCCTGCTCCACTCCTACGCAGACCCCGCCCATGAGCGCCAAATTCTTGACCGGTTGCGTGAACGTCTGCCGACGATCGACATCTCAATTTCTTCTGAAGTCTCGCCGAAATACCGGGAATACGAGCGCACCAATACCACCGTTGCGAACAGCTACGTGAAACCGGTCGTCTCGCGCTATATCGCGCGACTGCAAGAAGCGTTAGCAGACAAAGGCTTCCGCAATGAATTGTTCATCATGCAATCGAGCGGCGGATTGGTCTCGCCCGGCTTCGCCCGCGAGTTTCCAATTCGGATCGTTGAATCGGGCCCCGCCGCCGGCGTCTTGATGGCGCGCGATGCGGGTGCGGAAGAAGGCTTCGATCACGTGATCGCTTTCGATATGGGCGGCACTACAGCTAAACTTGGCGCGGTCGATGAGGGAGAACCGTCGATATCACCGACTTTCGAGATCGATCCCGTTCGCTACAAACGCGGAAGCGGGCTCCCTATCAACACACCTGCCGTCGAATTGCTGGAAATCGGTGCGGGCGGCGGGAGTATCGCGCGCGCAGAATTGGGCACCATTGCCGTCGGACCAGATAGTGCGGGCGCGGACCCAGGCCCGGTGTGCTACGCCAATGGCGGCAACGAGCCGACGGTCACCGACGCCAATCTCATCCTAGGGTATCTCGACCCGGAGTATTTCAATGACGGAGCATTTACCCTTGAGAAGGTTGCAGCGGCGGCCGCTGTTACCACTAAGATTGCCGTCCCTCTGGATTTAACGACCGAAGATGCGGCTTGGGGCATACATCTCGTGGCGACCAACAATATGGAGCACGCGATCCGCATCGTATCGGTCGAACGTGGACGAGATCCGCGACGATACGCCATGGTCGCCTTCGGTGGTGCGGGACCGTTACACGCCGCACGCCTCGCCCGGAAGATCGGTGTCCCGCAAGTCATTATCCCCAAAAACGCCGGTGTCGGATCGGCAATCGGCTTGCTCCGCGCGGACGCCCGCGTCGATGCATCAACGACAAGAATTTTGCGATTGAACGAAACAAACGGCGAGACAATCTCGGCGCTCTATGATGACCTTGAAGAGAGGGTACAAGAAGACCTGGCGCGCTTGGCGTTGCCTGGAACGCCAATTTGGTCTCGCTTCGCTTATATGCGTTTTGCCGGACAAGGCTTCGAAATTCACGTGCCGTTACCGTCCCGAAATATCGGCCCGGAGTATCCCGAGGCGGCCGACACCGCGTTTCGCACCGCTTATACGAAACGGCACCGCTTCAGCGACGACGATGCCGCCGTCGAAGCCGTCGACTGGTATCTTGTTGCAACAATCGAAACCGCCAAAACAGATCGGCAAGACGCTGGATCGCTTTCTTCCGAAGAATCCGACCGGAGAACACGCAGCGCCTATTTCCCAGACGCAGGCGGCTGGCTGGAGACGGAGATCATCCGCCGCTCCGATCTAACTCCGGGTCAGGACATCCAAGGCCCCGCAATTGTTGAAGATCCGGATTCGACTATCGTCGTGCCGCCAGGTGACACCATTGAACGAACGCCACGAGGGCATCTGTTGATCCGCATCGATACGGGAGAGACCTCATGACCGCGAAAGATATCGACGCACTAACCCTCACCGTTATTTGGAACGGCATCATGTCGATCGCCGAAGAACTCGGCATCACTTTGCGTCACACAGCGTTCTCCGAAGGAGTTCGCGAAGGCGACGATTTCTCGACCGCCATCTTTGATCGCCAGGGGCGTATGATCGCCCAAGGAAATTTCAGTCCGGGTCACCTTGGCTCCATGCCGTATGTTGTGCAGCACGTGCGTGACTATTTCCCGGAAGAAAGCTTGAAGCCCGGCGACTCCGTCGCCTTGAACGATTCCTTTATGGGGTCCGGGCATTTCCCCGATGTCTTCCAAATCATGCCGGCCTTCCTCGACGGCTCGATCATCGGCTATGTCGCTAATTCGGCCCATCAGGTCGATGTCGGCGGCGCAGCACCCGGATCGCAAAAAGTCCACGGCGTGACCGAGGCCTATCAGGAAGGCCTGCGAATTCTGCCGGTGAAACTGGTCAAGGAGGGTGCGTTCGATGAAGACATTATGCGGATCATCCTCGGCAATGTGCGCATGCCCGATAAGGTCCGCGGCGATCTCGGCGCGCAACATGGCGCTAACCTGACGGCGGTGGAACGGCTCTGCCAATTACATCGCGATCACGGCACGGAACTCATTGAGCGCGCGCATGACGTGATCTTGGATCGCACCGAGGCGCACATGCGTGAGGCCCTCGCCAAGGTACCGGACGGGACCTTTAGCTTTGAAGATTACATGGATGATTACGGTGCGGATACCGACCCTATCAAGGTCGCCGTGGACATCACCTTTGACAGCGGTTCGGTCACCCTCGACTTCTCCCGCAGCAGCGATCAGGTGCCGGCCGCCATCAATTCATATATCAATTACACCCGTGCCTATGCGGTTTTCGGGATCAAGGTCTTTTGTGATGCCCACTTCCCACAGAACGCAGGAGGGATGCGGCCGATCAAGGTCACAGCCCGCGAAGGCAGCTTCTTCAACCCGGTCTTCCCGGCGCCAAGCGGTGGACGAGCTATTCTGCAAATCCGTATCTTTGACGCTATCAACGGCGCCATGGCGAAAGCGATGCCCGAGCGCGCCATGGGTGCGTTCTCGCATTGGAGCAATCCCAATATCGGGGGCACCGACGACCGAAGCGGACGACCATTCGTTGCCTACGATGTGATCCTCGCCGGATATGGCGGTCGACACGATTGTGATGGCCCGGAAGGAATGAGCCCGGTCATGAATTGCTCCAACATTCCGATCGAGGTGCACGAGACAAACAATCCTATTCGCGTGCAACGCTTTGAGTTCATTCCGGATTCGGGTGGTGACGGAAAGCACCGCGGCGGTTGTGGTGTGCGGAAAGATATTGAACTGCTCAACAGTCGCGCGACTTTGAGCTTGTTGGGTGACCGTCATAAATACCAACCATACGGTTTGCATGGCGGTGAGCCCGGCCATGTGGGAGAGACAACCTTAAACCCGCATCTCAATGCCGAACCGCTTGGATCAAAGGAAATCCGAGACTTAAAAAAAGGTGATGTTGTCAGCATCCGTCTATCCGGTGCCGGTGGATACGGCGACCCGAAAGAGCGGAGTTCCGCAGCCCGTGAAGCCGATTTGTTGGATGGGTATATTTCCAGCAACAATCCTTCATAGCGGCATTTATCCTTCCGTACCTTCGAAATGAGCGGTAACAGATTGCCCGCGATTATGCTTAATCACAGGTCAGCGACGGTGATCGACATGAAAACTCCAGTACAGGCGCCCTTACCGCCAGACGGCTTGGATGCGTCCGAAAACCGTCTCGAGAGTTTCGCCCAGGTCGCAGATGGATGGTTTCGGGAGACCGATGCCGAGCACCGCTTCATCTATATATCCGACAGTGTCGAACTCATTACCGGGGTAAGCCGGATTGGCATTACGGAAAATCACGCAGAAACACTGGCGTGCCGGATTCGGTCGAACCCGCCATTTGGCACGGTCACCTCGAAGCCTTAGATCGTCACCAGGCTTTCGTCAATTTCATCTTTGCCCGTAAAGGGCCTGACCGCGTCAAATGGATGCAGACCAGCGGAAAACCATTATTCGAGCAATATGGAGAGTTCCATGGATATTGCGGCATTGTCTCCGATATCACAGCGCAAATCAAAGCCGAACGCCGAACCGAAACACTGGCGAACGCCATCGAGCAATTCTCCTATATGTTCGTCCTTTGGGAACAGGACGACCGGTTCATCTTATCGAACCAAAATTCCAAGGAATTGAATCGCGCCGTTATCGAGACGACTGAACCCGGTACGTTCTTCGAGACGCATATTGGGGCCTGGTTGGAAAAAAAATCTTTTCCCAGAAGCCGTCGGTCAAGAGGAAGAATGGTTTCAAGAACGATTGGAGAGACACAGAACGCTTTCGAACTGCGACGCCGTGACGGACAATGGCTGCTTCTGGACTAGCAGCGTCATCCAAATGGCACCATCGTTACGATTTTCAGCGACATTTCCGCAGTCAAAAACCTCAAGCCCAAGCAAACAAACAGTCGAATATTGTCAAGACGTCACTACGGGCCGTGCCAGATGGAATGTTGATCGTCGATGATGATTTGGATAGGGTCAGCTGGAACGATCGTTTGTTTGAAATCCTCGAACTCAATAAAAAATTGATCGTAAGAGCCAACAGTCCCGCGAAGGCGACTTAGATCGCGTCATCACTGAACACGAAACGACAATCCGAGCCACCGAACCAGTGATTCTGAAAAAGCGGTTGGTCACGGGACGTTGGATCGAAATTCGCAGCTATCCGATCCCGACCGGCGGGTATGTAGTAATTTTCCGCGACTTCACCGAACAGCGCGCTATTTTGCGCATGAAAGACGAGTTCATTTCAACGGTCAGTCACGAGTTCCGGACGCCGCTCACATCTCTTCTGGGCTCGGTAGGCCTGGTGGCGAGCGGCGCGCTTGGGGAACTATCGAGCCAAGCATCGGATTTGATAAAGATAGCCCGCGACAACGGCGACCGGCTAATGGCCTTGATCAACGATTTGCTGGACGTCGAGCAAATAGCCTCAGGCAAGATGAGCTATCAAATGGAAGAGCTCGACGTGTCCGATGTATTGGCAAATTCACTGACTGCGCATGCGGGCTATGCCAGCTAATTCGACGTTTCGGTTGAGTTGGGTAATGAAAGCGACGGAGCGCAGATATACGGCGATCGAACGCGCATTCTTTAAGTGATGGCGAACCTGCTATCGAACGCGACAAAGTATTCTCCCAAGGAAGGTACCGTTCAGATACGCGCTGAGACCCAAGAGAGTTTCATCCGTATTTCCGTCACCGATAATGGTCCCGGCATTCCGGAAGAGTTCCAGTCACAAATTTTCGAAAAATTTACTCAGGCCGATTCTTCGGATACGCGTCGGGTTGGTGGCACAGGATTAGGACTGGCGATTTGTCAGGCGATCGTCGAGCAGCATCAGGGAAGTATCGGTTTTACAACCGAGGCCGGTAAAGGGACGACCTTTCACGTCACTCTACCTCTCCACAACTAATCACGATTAAGCCGGTTTTTTCCCGGTAATCCGAACCAACGCGCCGGGCACGAATTCGTTAACTGACACCTCGGCAAAACCAGCGTTCTCGAAATACCCGATACAGTCACCGTTGGTATGCGCAAGACCTGTGGTTCCGATAACCGCCTCGCTCAGCCCCCAGAGCGCCGGCCCGACCGGACCTCTGCGATCATCGTCCAATGTCTCCCCAATCAGATGCATCTCGCCGCCCGGCAATAAGGCATCGAAAGCCTTCTGGATGACTTGCCCGACGATTTCCCGACTGTAGATCGGCAGGTTACTGGCCATCACCGCGACATCGCAATCGGTCGGAAACGGATCGGCGGTAAAATCACAGGCTTCGGCATCGATGCGATCGGACACACCGTGCTCCGCGATGAACTCCTTCGCCACGACCGCTACTGCCGGTAAATCCAAGACAACCGCGTTGAGCCCATCATACGTCTGCGTCGCTACAATACTGTAGGCGCCGGAACCGCCGCCGATATCCATCATCCGCTTGCGACCCGACATATCGACGTGGCGGGAAAATCGACGCCCGGCTCCCAAGCCGATGCTAT
>CAXAGK010000177.1:0-7373 GCA_963968305.1 uncultured Rickettsiales bacterium
TCTGGCAGCGCACCCAATTTAACGAAGACGTTCTCACGCTCACCAGCCCGAAGAATACGCGTCCGCCAATCTTCGAACACTTCGTCCTTCCGGCCCCGATAAGGACCTCCGAGGATCGGGCTGCCAACATGATTGAGCACGATGGTAAGGTCGGGGAACGCATCCGCCAAGGCTGAGACCTCGTCCAATTGCGGATGATAGAGCCAGCTGTCGAGAGACAGGCCCCGGCGCGCCAATACCCCCGCCGCTTCCCGAGCTTTTGCGCTCACCAACATACCCGCATCAGGCGCCACATTGCGGATACGCTCATCCGCATCCCAACCCGTCGAATAGCGCACGCCGCGAAACCGCACGCCGGACGCTTCGATATGCCGATCCAATAATGGCTCGATCGCCGCGCCCAAAGTCATATCAACATTTCCGAACATGACCGCGCAGGCCCGTGTCGGTCCAAACGCACCGCTGGCGCTCATCGCTGCCTGACCGGTGACGAATTCCGTCTCCCCAAGCGACCGCTCCGCCTCTGGGCCCTTCTCGCGATACATCGAATGACATTCCGCGAAAACCGTCGCAACGACGTTATGGCCGCAATCGAGATCGGTCGCCAGTTCCGGGATCAAATAGGTGTACCCATTGCGCAGCCAAAGATGATGATGCGGATCAACAATGGGAAGGCCCGGCTCCAGGGCGTCTTCCATGGTCTTGGAAAGCCAATCGTCGTCGGGCGATGTTTGTCCTGTATTAGCAGCCATCTGTATGTCCTCCGGATGCGTGCTTTGCTTCTTTTGAATTAGGCTAAGTCTATACCCGCTTCTGGCCGAGGCTGTTGAAGAAGTCGAATCAAGGGCAAGATTTTTCGTCTGGATATAGAAGCAGCGGATATTTTGGTCGCCGCCTTGGCGATCAGCCGAGGCGGTTTTTCGTTATTGGGTTGGTTTGATGAGGCTTGGGCATGGATCAGGCTATTACGTTTCACAGCGATCGGGCAACTCGCTCCCACATCGGCACGAACCGCGTCGATAACTTCGAGCAAAAGTCGCATGCGATTGGCAATTTCCCCGCCGTATTCGTCGCTCCGCTTGTTGAACAGTGGCGATAGGAACTGACTGAGAAGAAATCCATGCGCCGCGTGAACCTGCACACCACCGAAACCAGACTGCCGCGCGATCTGGGCTGTCCTAGCAAACTCCGCGGGTAATTGGTGGACCTCATCTATTGTCAATTCCGCGCAGCGCAGTCCCGGGAGATCGAGTGCGCTTGGGCCTTTGGGACGGCTTGTCGGCACGTAAGCAAGCGCCCCGGCGTGGCCGAGTTGCAGCCAAAGCTTTGTGCCATTTTCATTGCCCTGTCGGGCAAGCTCCCGAAATCGATCAAGGTCGGAAGCTGCGTTGAGCACCAGATTGCCGGGCTTTTGGCGTAACCGGCATGGCCTTGTACTTCACCAATTATGGATACGGCCGCTCCGCCCCCAGCCCAACGCTGATACAACCTGATCTGTTCGGCGGTCGGATGGCCTGTTCCATCACCCAAGGAATCCGACATCGCCGAATTTGGGATGCGGTTTTTCAGGATGACGCCACAGGGCAGCATTATCGGCTCGAACAGAGTTCCATGTTGTTGCCTATGAATGTCCATAGCCCAAATCTCCAGTTTTCAATTGAATCGGCAAGATACGCGCAGCACCGAATCACAGCGTCAAGCCTTCATCCTATCCCGACTTTCCTTCATAACACACGATGAGCAGCTACGGATCATAGGCGGACTTTCGTAAAGCTCATAATGGCATCACCTATTGCCAGCATGCTAAACTACTGACATGTCTCATATAGCAATCATAACTGGTGGCAGCCGCGGCATCGGTGCCGCCACCGCGCGTTTGGCGGCGGAAGCCGGCTACAACGTCTGCATCAATTATGCGAATGACGCAGAAGCGGCGTGGCAAATCGTCGTCGCGTGTAAAGCAAATGGCGGGAGGACCATCACCGTGCAAGCGGATGTTGCCGACAGCGCGGATGTAGCCCGGCTATATCGCGAATGCGACGAGAAGCTGGGGCCGGTTTTGCTCCTCGTCAACAATGCCGGGATCATCGGCCATGCGACGACCGTCGCAGACCTCACGGACGATACCCTTGCAGGTACCTTCGCGGTCAATGTCTATGGTTCGATTTATTGCGCGTGGGAGGCGATCAGACGAATGGCACAATCGGCAGGCGGTTCGGGCGGCATCATTGTAAATGTCTCCTCGGTGGCGGCGCGGCTCGGCAGCCCTGGCGAATACGTGCATTACGCCGCCAGCAAAGCCGCGATAGAGACCTTTACCATCGGACTGGCCAAGGAAGTCGGCCCCGACGGCATCCGCGTGAATACGCTGCAAGCCGTCACCACCGATACAGAGATTCACGCGGCAGCGGGCAATCCCGACCGCCCTGCCATCGTCGCCGCGAACGCACCGCTGCGCCGGGTCGCGAAGCCCGAAGATATCGCGGCCGGCATTATGTGGCTCGCGTCGGCACCGGCGGATTACGTCACCGGCGCTGTCTCGCCTGTCAGTGGAGGTCTCTGATGACCATCACTCCCGCCACCTACGACGCCGTGGTCTGCGGCGCCGGTATCGCCGGTATCGCCGCCGCCTATGCCCTCACGGATTCCGGCTTGAAGCGCGTGCTGATCGTCGATCCCGGCGCACCGCTCTCGTTGACCAGCGATAAATCGACCGAGTGTTACCGGAATTGGTGGCCCGGGCCCGGCGACGCCATGGTCGCGTTGATGAACCGCAGCATCACTCTGATGGAAGGCCATGCTCGGGACAGCGCCAACCGGTTCCTGATGAGCCGCCGCGGATACCTTTTCGCCACCGCGCGCCCGGAGATGGTGGAAACCTTTGAGGCGCAAGCGCTGGAGGCCGAAAGCTTGGGGACCGGAGCCCTACGGCGCATCGGCAACGGGTGCGGGTACCAACCCGCCGCAAGCGAAGGGTTCGACAGTACGTTGGACGGCGCCGACCTGATTACCGAGCGCGCCCTGATCGATGAACATTTCCCCTACCTCAATCCGGAGACTGTCGCCGTGCTGCATGCCCGGCGCTGCGGATCGCTCAGCGCCCAGCAAATGGGTATGTACCTTTTGGAAGAAGCCCGCACGAAGGGTGTCGAATTTCTGACCGCGGCGTTTTCCGGCGTCGAGACATTCGGTGGACGGGTCAGCGGCGTGCGGATTGACGTCGATGGGACGGAGCAAATCATTCGCAGTGACACCGTCGTGCTATCCACCGGTCCATATCTCAAATCGAGCGCCGCTCTGCTTGGGGTAGACCTGCCGGTCGTGGTCGAAAAACACATCAAGATCAGTCTAGCTGACCCTAAAGGTGCAGTTCCCCGCACGGCTCCGCTGATCATCTGGGCCGACCCCACAGACTTACCCTGGTCGACGGAAGAACGCGCGGCTTTGATGGAATCGGAAGAAACCCGCCGCTTGGCTGAAACGTTTCCCGCCGGCGTCCACGGCCGTCCGGTTGGAGCCGGAGATCAAGTGTTGATGTATTGGACCTATGACTGTGAAAGCAGCAACGCGCCGGTCTACCCCATGGAATGGGACCCGTTCCTGCCAGAAATTACGCTGCGTGGCATGGCCGTGCTGGTGCCGGGATTGCGCCAATATTTAGATCCCATGCCGAAACCCTATGTCGATGGCGGGTATTATACAAAAACACCGGAGAATCGCCCCTTGATCGGCCCGCTGGACGTGCCGGGCGCCTTTGTCTGCTCCGCATTTTCAGGATTCGGCATCATGGCGTCCTGCGCATCCGGAGAATTGCTCGCGAAGCATGTGACCGGCAGCGACCTGCCGTCCTATGCTCCAGCCTTCGATCCCGCCCGCTATAAGGATCCAGACTACCGGGAATTGTTGGAAAATTGGGACGCAAGCGGCCAGCTTTAGTGGACTCCCGACCGCCACTGCCGATATAAAGAAGCAAAGAGTAAAGGGAGTACGTTGCGATGGCGGAGTTCACCAAGACCTCCATCGACGATTGGCGCCAACAGGCCGATAAGGAGCTGAAAACCCGCTCCACCGATGATCTCCTTGTCGAGACATCGGAAGGCATCTCGGTCAAGCCGCTCTATACGGCGGAAGACCTCGAAGGCATCGAGCATCTTGGCACTATGCCGGGTGTGGCTCCCTATGTGCGCGGCCCCCGTGCCACAATGTATACGGGCCGCCCCTGGACGGTGCGCCAATACTCCGGATTCTCTACCGCAGAGGAGTCCAATGCCTTTTACCGCAAGAACCTGGCGGCGGGTCAAATGGGCCTTTCCATCGCCTTCGATCTCGCCACGCATCGGGGCTACGATTCCGACCACGAACGAGTGGTCGGCGACGTCGGCAAGGCGGGCGTGGCCATCGATTCTATTGAGGATATGAAAATCCTGTTCGATGGTATCCCACTCGACAAGATGTCGGTTTCCATGACCATGAACGGCGCGGTGCTGCCGGTCCTCGCGATGTATATCGTCGCCGGTGAGGAACAGGGCGTCGACCACAAGGACCTCTCCGGAACCATCCAGAACGACATCCTGAAAGAGTTCATGGTCCGCAATACGTATATCTATCCGCCTGAACCTTCGATGCGGATTGTGGCTGATATCATCGAATACACGGCCAAAGAAATGCCGCGCTTCAACTCGATTTCGATTTCGGGGTATCACATGCAGGAGGCGGGGGCCACCTGTGTGCAAGAACTCGCCTATACCTTGGCGGATGGCGTCGAATACGTCCGCGCCGCCATCTCCAAGGGCCTCGAGGTGGATGCTTTCGCACCTCGCCTGTCTTTCTTCTTCTGCCTCGGCATGGATTTTTTCATGGAAGTAGCGAAGCTTCGCGCAGCGCGTTTCCTTTGGGCAAAGTTAATGGAAGACAAATTCCAACCCAAGGACCCGCGCTCTTCGGCGTTGCGCACTCACTGTCAGACCTCGGGCGTCTCGTTGACCGAACAGGATCCCTATAACAATATCGTCCGCACGACTATTGAAGCCCTGGCCGGGGTGCTCGGTGGCACGCAATCCCTGCACACGAATTCCTATGATGAAGCCTTGGCCTTGCCAAGCGAACTTTCGATGCGGATTGCCCGCAACACGCAATTGATCCTGAATCACGAGGCCGGAATGACCCGGACCGTCGATCCAATGGCGGGCAGCTATTATGTGGAAAGCCTAACCGCGAGCCTAATCGCCGAGGCCGAAAAACTGATCGACGAAGTTGAAGAATTGGGTGGCATGACCAAGGCGGTCGATGCGGGTCTGCCAAAACTGCGCATCGAGGAAAGTGCTGCGCGCCGTCAATCGCGGATCGATCTTGGGGAAGAAATCGTCGTCGGTGTCAATCGCTTCCAATCCGAGATAAAGGACGAGGTCGATATCCTCGATATCGACAATACCGCAGTGCGCGAATCACAGGTCGCCCGTTTGAAGAGCGTACGGGATCGGCGGGACGAAGCAGCTTGCACGGCGGCGCTCGAAACACTGTCCTCGGGCGCCGACGATCCGGCCGACAATCTGTTGGAACTCGCCGTCAACGCGGCTCGTGCTCGCGCCACCGTCGGCGAAATATCCGACGCACTCGAAGGCAAGTTCACCCGCCACAAGGCCGTCATTCGTTCCATCACCGGGGTCTACGGCTCCGCCTTCGACGGTGACGAGGGCTACGCTAAAATCGCGGCCGAGATCGACCGTTTTGCAACAGATGAGGGACGACGCCCGCGCATGTTAGTGGTCAAGCTCGGCCAGGACGGACACGACCGGGGTGCCAAGATTATCGCCACGGCCTTCGCCGATATCGGATTCGACGTGGATGTGGGCCCACTATTCCAAACGCCGGAGGAAGCGGCCCGCCAAGCGATAGAGAACGACGTGCATGTGGTAGGTATCTCCTCGCAAGCGGCCGGCCACAAAACCCTGGTCCCAGCTCTCATCGGCTCGTTGCGCGACCAAGGGGCGGACGACGTCATCGTGGTGTGCGGCGGTGTCATTCCACCGAAAGATTACGACATGTTGAGGCAGTCGGGCGTCTCCGCGATCTACGGTCCAGGCACTAATATCCCGGCCGCCGCGGCCGAGATCATTGGTTTGTTACGCCATCGTGGACTAGAGGCAGCAGAATAGAGTTTTATTTGGTTTTAGTCAGTATTCACTTCAAAACCTAAGTTTATGTTAGAAAATTCCATTTATTGACTATTATCCGCTACTCGTGGAATATTAGTTTATTATTTAACGTCATTAATTTTGAGAGTATTGGCCATGTCCGCCAATGTGACGGAGCTACCTCGCGCCGGTCGCCATTCGGAAGGACCAGATGTCGCGGAAATCAAAGCATCCCAGGCGCGTGCCAAGCGCCGGTCGCAAAAGGTAACGGCTGCCGGTATATCCGTTTCCGTCTTCTGGTCGTTTTTGTGCCTGACTTATATCCACACCACGCTCGGCTGGAGTTTCGGCTCGCAAATGTTGGCGCACGAACTCGGCGCCATGGTGGCGGGAATGACCGCGCCCCTCGCCTTTCTCTGGCTCGGCATGGCGTATTTCCGACGCGGTTACGATGTGCGCGACCATACGGAAGCGCTGCGTCGGCGATTGGATATGCTCACATATCCCGCCGAGGAAGCAGAAGCCCGCATTGGCCAAGTATCGGAAGCCTTGCGCAAACAAGCGGAAGAACTGTCCCGCGCGAGCGATAAAGCGACCATAGATATCGGACAATTATCCGGCGCGCTGCGGGAACAAACAGAAGCGCTTTCTGAAGTCTCCGAAAAAGCGGCAGGCGAAGCGACGTCATTGAAAGATGCCATTAGCGGTCAAACCAAGGCGTTGACCAATCTCGCGGACCGCTTTGCCGATCAATCCCGCAATATGGAGAACTCCGTCGAGCGCCAAACCGAAGAGCTCAATAAGGCAACGATCAATGCGGTCGAACAGTCAGATGAAATCCGCGCGTCCTTGCGGATGCAAGCCTCCGAATTGATCGATGCGTCAGACCGGGCCTCCGACCGCGCTAAGGAAATGGGCACATTGTTCCGCGAATATACTGATGATCTCAGTGAGGCCTCGGATTCCGCCCTGGAGCACACCAAGCTTGTGCGGGAGCGGTTGGACAAGGGGACAAGCGATCTGAAAACCGCTTCTGACCGAGCCAGCGAAAAGGCGACGGAAATCGGCTCGGGATTGCAGGAACTACTGACCAGTATCAGCGGGCGCTTGAAGCAAGCATTCGACGGTCACGGTCATACACTGCACAGCGTCACAGAGCGGCCCGGCGAGCGCCTTGCCGGGCTCCTCGAGACATTAGGTCGCCAGGCAGCCCCCCCCCCCCCCCCCCCCCCCCCCCCC
>CAXAGK010000178.1:0-7298 GCA_963968305.1 uncultured Rickettsiales bacterium
GTGCCACAGCGAGTTCGGCCTCCCTCGCCCGGTCGATCCCACCCCGCGCCTTCGCCAAAGCAATGGCGAAACAAGCAAGCACCGTGAGTTGCGTCGTAAAGGCCTTGGTAGAGGCCACGCCAATTTCCGGGCCCGCCAAGGTCGGCAACACAGTGTCCGATTCTCGCGCGATGCTCGATTCCGGGGAATTCACGACAGAGACAATCCGCTGTCCCTCCGCCGCTGCGTATCGCAACGCCGCCAGGGTATCCATCGTCTCGCCCGATTGGCTGACAAAAAGCGATAAGCCGCCTTTCGTCATCGGTGAATTACGATAGCGGAATTCGGACGCGACATCGATCATCACCGGCACACGCGCCAATTGCTCAATCCAATACTGCGTGATCAACCCGGCGTAATAAGCCGTACCACAAGCGCTGATCGAAACTTTTGACACTTCCGTCAAGTCGATTTCCGATGGCGGCAGGGTGATCGTTTGCGTCAACGGGTTCAGCATGGAGTGAAGCGTATCGCCGATCACCGACGGTTGCTCGTAAATCTCTTTCAGCATGAAGTGCCGATAGTTACCCTTGCCGATCATCGCGCCGGAAAGCGCTGTCTGTACGACCGGGCGCTCAACCGCGGCACCTTCCGAGTCATGAATCTTTGCGCCTTCAGATGTCACAACGGACCAGTCACCCTCCTCCAGGTAACAAATCCGCTGGGTCAGCGGCGCCAGCGCCAAGGCATCCGAGCCGAAATACATCTCACCCTCGCCGTAGCCGATGGCGAGGGGGCTACCGCGGCGCGCCCCGATCATCAGATCGTGCTCACCCGCAAAGATCATCACCAACGCAAAAGCGCCTTCGAGCTTGGGCAGCACCGCTGCCACCGCATCCCGCGGGGAGAGCCCGTCGCTCAGATACCGGTCGATCAAATGAACGACAACTTCGGTATCCGTATCCGTCTCGAAGTTATGCCCGGCGCCGGAGAGTTCGTCGCGGAGTTCGAGGAAGTTCTCAATGATCCCGTTGTGCACCACCGCCAACTTCGCCGTCGCATGCGGATGTGCGTTATCTACACTTGGCACGCCGTGCGTGGCCCAACGCGTGTGACCAATCCCGATCGAGCCCGTGACGGGTTCTGTCTCAAGACGATCTTCCAAATTGACAAGTTTCCCCTGGGCCCGTCTGCGATCGATTGATCCGTTGACCAGGGTCGCAATTCCAGCGGAGTCGTACCCGCGATATTCGAGTCGTCTTAGGCCTTCGACCAGAAGAGGGGCGACTGCCTGTTTACCTATAATGCCGATAATACCGCACATATCTCGGGTTATTCCTTCCGGGCTTTCTTTGCTTTGGCCGCGGCACGTTCGGCGCGAAACGCCCCGGCCCGTCCCACGAGATCAATTTGCTTGGAACGCTCGATGGCAAGTGCGCCCTCCGGTACATCGCGCGATATCGTACTGCCCGCACCGACAATCGCCCCGTCACCGATTTTAACGGGTGCGACGAGCGCCGAATTCGAACCAATAAATGCACCCTCTCCGATTACGGTCTTATGCTTCTCGAAGCCATCGTAATTACAGGTGATCGTTCCCGCGCCGATATTGGCCTTCGCGCCAACATCCGTATCACCGACATAGGCCAGGTGATTGGCTTTCGCGCCGGGTGCCATGACGGTATTTTTCAGTTCGACAAAATTGCCAATATGAACGTTTTCACCGAGTTCCGTGCCGGGCCGTAACCGGGCGAAGGGCCCGATGATCGCACCTTCCCCAATGCGCGCACCTTCGATATGGCTGAAGGCTTTTATCTCGACATTGTCAGACACCTCAACGCCGGGCCCGAAGACGACATTCGGTCCGACAATCACATCGCGGCCGAGAACCGTGTCATGCGCGAAATAGGTGCTATCCGGGTCGAGCAAGGTCACCCCATCATCCATCGCACGATTGCGGCGGGCTGACTGCCAAAGCGCTTCGGCACGCGCCAGGTCCGACCGGCTGTCCACGCCTATCAATTCGGATTCATCCGCCTCAACGACAGCGCAGGTCAAATCATCATCGCGCGCCAGGCCAACAATGTCGGTCAGATAGTATTCGCCTTTCGCATTCTCGTTACCTATGCGAGCCAACAGGCCCGAAAGCCGCGCCCCATCTATCGCCATAACGCCAGCATTGCAGAGATCAATGGCGCGCTCGTTCTCCGACGCATCCTTGTCCTCGACAATCGCTTGCAAGGTGCCCTGATCGTCGAGCACGAGCCGGCCATAACCAGTTGGGTCGCCTGCCCGAAACCCGATGACTACAACAGCCGCACCGGCTTCCCGGACCGCCACCATGCGCCGTAATGTGCCGATAGTAATCAGGGGGTCTCCGCCGAACAGCACTAATACCGTGCCATTCGAAAACCCGTCCAATATGCGGATACCAGTCTTCACCGCGTCGCCGGTACCCGCTTGGTCGGTTTGCACAACGGTGGGATGGGGGGAGACAGTTTCTGTCACCGCCTCCATATCGGGCCCGACCACCACAACTATTCGGGCCGGTGCCAACGGCTTGGCCGCATCGATTACATGACAAACCATCGGGTGTCCTGCGATGTGATGGAGGACCTTGGGCAGGGCGGATTTCATCCGCGTTCCCTTTCCGGCGGCGAGCACGATAGCGGCGATCGGTTCTTCCGACATTATCCGATTTGCAGTTGGTCTGGCAGGTTCCGAATGGTTTGATAAAGTGCCACAATGCGAATCCGCAGCCAAGTCACGAATTGTTTCGCCAATTGTCACATTATTGCAAAAAGTTACGCCGCGGACAAAGCCGCGGCGTAACAGGGGGGGAGGTAATTAGCCTCAAGGTGCCGCGACTCGGTCGCGGACCCTTTAACGGTTCAGGAAGCGCCGATCAATCGCGGAAATCGAACCGATCACCATCCGCTTGATGGCTTCCGACTGCGCGCGACGCGCGTCGGCGATCCGGTATTCGACTTCGTGGATGTGCGGCAACAATGCCACTGCGTCCTTGCTTCCGTTCTTCTGTCCGTTCTCGATATTCATGTCTAATTCTCCAGGGATGGAATGTGCCGGGGTTTCCCTCTCCCAACGTCTCTCATTGTTGATATCTTATATCTTTTCACATAGTGATACGTCTAATATTATAAAACTCACATAATGATATATAAATGATATCACCCTCATGATCGACCTACGCCAAATGCGGCAATTCGTGGCCGTCGCCGAAGAACTCAGTTTTCGGCGCGCCGCCGAACGCCTTAACATGTCTCAACCGCCGCTCAGTCAAGCCGTCCAGCGGCTCGAAGAAGAAATTGGTGCCAAGCTTTTTCATCGCGGTAAGCGAAAGGTCACATTGACGCGAACCGGCGAAGTCATGCTCGACGAATCGCATCGCGTATTGGCTCAAGCTGACCGTGCAATCGCCCACGTCATGGATGTCGGCAAAGGCCGCCTTGGCCGGGTCGAAATCGGCTTTGTCCTGACGGCTTCATACGAATTGCTCCCCGCCGTGACCCGGCGCTTTCGACAAAGTAATCCCGACATTCACCTCGAACTCCACGAGATGACCAGCGCACAACAAATTAAGGCTCTCCTAGATCACCAGATCGATGTCGCTTTTCTCCGCCCGCCCTTGGCGGAAATTGAAGGGCTCGCGAAGGAGAACATCTATCACGAGCGCCTCGTTGCGATCTTGCCGGATGATCATCCGTTGGCGAGCCGGGACCGGGTCGACTTGAAGGCGCTTGGCATGCCGCTCTTCGTCATGGTGCCGTCAAACTGGTACACGACGTTTCAGACACGTCTCGTCCGGGCTTGCCAACGCGCAGGGCTGGACCCAGAAATAATCAACGACCCAGTCCACTTGGTCAGTCTCGTCGCGGCGGGCATGGGCGTCGCCATCGGTCCGCACGCCGTGACCCGGCTGCGGCTCGACGGTATCGTCTTCAAGGAACTCGACGGCCTGCCCGAAAACCTGATGATGGAGTTGGCCATCGCCTGGCGCGAAAGTGCGGTATCGCGCTCCACGGTCAGTTTTGTGGAGTCTTCGCGAAAAATTGCCGCCACCTTGTATCAAGCTCTTGCCGACGACCGCCGTGACACATAGAGAATACGACCATGACAGATCAATTGCCGATTTTACTGTTCGACCTCGATGGAACTCTGGTTGACACCGCGCCCGACCTTGTCGCGACGCTAAATACAATCCTCGCAAAGCACGACCGGGCGCCGATGACGCTTGAATCCGTGAAAAAGTTGATCGGCGACGGCGCCCGCGCCTTATTGGAACGCGGATTCGAAGCCACCGGCGCACCGGCAAATGACCTCGACGCGCTTATGGCTGATTTCATCGATATTTACGTCGCGGCGTCGACCGTTCACTCGCGACCGTATGACGGCGCGGTCAACGCTCTGGAAGGCTTCGCCGCCGCCGGGCATCGAATGGCTGTCTGCACGAACAAACCGCAAGCGCCGAGCGAAACCATATTACACGAACTCGATCTGATGCGCTTTTTCGACACGGTGGTCGGCGGTGACCGGTTTCCCGTCCGCAAGCCGGACGCCCAACACCTACTCGGTGCACTTGAGTTGATGGATGCCGCAAACCATCCCGCCATTATGGTCGGCGACAGCTACAACGACGTGGCCTCCGCCCGCAATGCAGGCATGCCGGTGATCGTCGTCAGCTACGGTTATACGACCATCCCACCCGTTGACCTTGGTGGTGACATACTGGTCGATTTTTTCGCCGAAATTCCGGACGCCGTGAACCGCCTCCGCTCTTGACACCCCAACACCCGCCCCGTAGATGAAAGCACGCGCGCGGGGCGCGTAGCTCAGCTGGTTAGAGCGCCGCCTTCACACGGCGGAGGTCACAAGTTCAAATCTTGTCGCGCCCACCAATAACCTCAGATACTTAGCCGATTCTCAGTAGCTCATGATTTCTCATTTGGACCAATTCTGGACCAGTGAGGAAAAATCATGGCCAGTTTTACAAAGAGAAATGGCAGGTGGAGAGCAAGGATCAGAAGATCAGGCCTTCCTCCAATCACCAAGAGTTTCCCGACTAAAGCATCAGCCCTTCAGTGGAGCCAGAGAGTAGAGAGTGACCCTAAGCGATTTTTCACTGAACAGCATACAGGGGACTATCAACTCAAGGTCTTGGGAGACCTGATTAGTAAATATGGGAAAGACATCACCCCGAAGAAACGTGGCAGAGACAAAGAGAAATATAGGATCAGGGTTCTGGAGAGATCTTTCCTCTCTGAGGTGCCGCTAAAAGCCTTAAGGTCACATCACATCACTAAGTTCAGGGAAGACAGACTAAAGACAGTCTCGGCTGGAACAATCCTGAAAGACCTTGGTCTCCTGTCTGCTGTGATAAACACTGGAAGGACTGAGTGGGGTTTGGAGAATGTTCTGAGGACCAATCCTGTCTCCCTGATCAGTAAGCCTAAGACACCCAGACCAAGAGATAGAAGACTAGAGGCAGGTGAACTGGAAAGACTGCTAGCAGCTTGCCCTAACCCATGGTTCAGACCTGTGGTTCACTTTGCTATCGAGACTGGTATGAGGCGTGGCGAGTTACTTTCTCTCATATGCGAAAATGTCCATCTGGACCACCGATACGTCCATCTCCCAGACACAAAGAATGGGGAGAGCAGAGATGTACCACTGTCACCTGTAGCTCTTGGGCTGCTGAGAGGCCTACGTAGTAACAAAAATCCTGACCAGTTGGTGTTCCCTATCCATTACGAAGCCCTTAAGAGCGCATGGCGGAGAGCCTGTGAGAGGGCTGGTATCATCGATCTACGGTTCCATGACCTGAGGCATGAGGCTACCAGCAGGTTCTTTGAGAAGGGTCTGAATGTGATGGAGGTTGCTGCTATCACAGGACACAAGGACCTAAGGATGCTTCAGAGGTATACGCACCTCAGGGCAGAGGACCTTGCGCGGAAGTTGGGTTAGCGGTTTCTCTTATCTATTCACCTACTCTTAAAATCTATTAACCTCATTTTATGAGGCGACGAACCACATATCAAAAACGAAAAGATCGGTGCGGCAAGATATCCATCAGCCTAACCGCCACCTGTTCATACAATAACATTTCCTCCAAAAGCCTTATATCAATGAAGAGTGCACACCGTCGCGGTCGGTATCAAAAGCCACAAAAAAAAGATATGCGGCCTGGCAACAGAAAATGTTTTCAATGTAGCAGAATATTCTCCTCAAAAGGCATCCATAACCGCATCTGTGCGCGCTGCAAGGATACGTTATCGTGGTGGGAAGGGTCCAACCCCTTTTATCCTTAACAAAACAATGATAATAATCATTACCATTAAATTCAGAAGCTAAATTGCATTTTAGACAATGAATATTTCCGAAATATACGAAAAAGACTGGGACCAGGAAAATTATATCATCATTGATGTACGGTCACCTCAAGAGTACGCAGATGACCATATAATAGGATCCATAAATCTTCCTGTATTGTACGATGAAGAATATGAGTTGATAGGACGTATATTTAAAGAAAAGTCAGCATTTGAGGCAAATAAAACGGGCGCGCAGTTGGTTATGAAAAATATTTCAAACCATTTAGGGTGCTCACTCAAGGAATATGATAAAAGAAAGAAGCTTATTTTTTACTGTAAAAGGGGTGGGAATAGATCATTTTCTTTCTTTACTGTTTGTGGGAAAATAGGTTGGAAGTGTGGAGTAATATCGGGCGGGTACAAATCATACCGAAAATTTGTAATTGAAAGAATAGAAAAATTATCACAATGCAACGAATTTATTATTATTAGTGGAAGAACTGGTAATGGAAAGACAAGAATACTAAATTTATTAGAGTTAAAGGGGCTGCAAGTTATAGACCTCGAAGGTTTAGCATGCCATCGAGGCAGCATTCTTGGCAGCTATACAGACAAGCCACAACCAACACAAAAACACTTCGAAAGTAAAATTTTTGAAACGATAAGGAAATGTCAGTTTAATCAAATAGTTTTCGTGGAATCAGAGAGTAGAAAAATTGGAAATCTAACTATTCCTGACCGACTTTTTTCCTCCATTTATAATTCGAGATTAATAAAAATTGAAAACTCCTTAAAACACAGAGTTGATTTTTTAATCAGGGAATACCCAAATTTAATAGAAGATCAAGCACCAATTTTCGATTTGGTTAACTTGTTAAGGAAAAGAATTCCTAAAGAAGATATTTTGCGCATTGAAAAATATATTGCCAGCCAAGAATGTAAGGAACTTGCAAGTGATTTATTGTCCATACATGATGATAAGTCATACGA
>CAXAGK010000179.1:0-7296 GCA_963968305.1 uncultured Rickettsiales bacterium
ATTACTTTCTGGTCGCCAAGGATGTCGGCGATTTGACGCGCATCTTCTGTGCGTCGCTGGAGGCGCGCCAGCAGCGGAGTTGGGCGTCGCGGTTGCCGGGCATGAGTCTCTTCACCCGCGAGGTCGAAGGGTTCAAGGTCGAAGCCGGTCGCTTGAACGTGGAGGTGAAAGATCATTTCAAGACGGATGCCGCCGAGATGTTGCGCATTTTCGAAGTCGCGCAACGCCATGAGTTCGATATCCACCCGAACGCATTACATTTAATCACGCGCAATCTGAAACGCCTGACTCGCACGGTCCAATACCACACCGACGCGAATGAGCTGTTCATGCGAATGTTGATCTCGAAAAAAGGCCCGGAGGTCACCCTCCGCCGCATGAACGAGGCGGGGGTTTTAGGTAAGTTCATCAATGATTTCGGGCGTGTCGTGGCGCAGATGCAGTACGATATGTATCACGTCTATACGACGGATGAGCATACGATCCGAGCAATTGGAATTTTAAGCCGCATCGAACACGGTCGTCTGGTCGATGATCACCCATTGGCGAGCGAAATTATTCACAAGGTTCTGTCTCGCGAGGTTCTGTACGTCTCGGTGTTGCTGCATGACATCGCGAAAGGGCGAGGCGGCGATCATTCGGTTCTGGGCGCGAAGGTGGCGCTGAAGCTTTGCCCGAGATTGGGGCTGACTGCCGAGCAGACTCAGACCGTGTCGTGGCTTGTCGAACACCATTTGGTTATGAGCAACACCGCCTTTAAACGCGATCTGTCAGATCCTAAAACCATCGCCGATTTTTCCGAATTCGTGCAGTCGCCGGAACGCCTCCGGTTGCTTCTATGCCTGACGGTCGCTGACATTAGAGCGGTTGGGCCCGGTCGTTGGAACGGGTGGAAGGCGGCGTTGCTGCGCGAATTATACTATCGCACGGAAGACGTCCTAACCGGCGGCCTCGCGGCTGATCGGCGTGATCGCGCGGTGACGGATGCGCAAGAGCGGGTCCGCGAGGCGCTTTCCGATTGGAGCGATGAGGAGTTCGAGACGTTCCAGTCCTTGGGCCCGCCCAGTTATTGGCTGTCTTTCGATATCGAGACCCTGGCGCGCCAAGGGATCTTCGTGCGCGACGCGAACAAACAGAGTCTCGCCGTTGCTTTCGACCGACGCGTCGATACCTACAAGGCGGTGACGGAAATTACTGTCCTATCCGCCGATCATCCGGGTTTGTTCAGTTCGATAGCCGGTGGCCTGGCGGTCGCTGGCGTCAATATCGTCGACGCGCGGATTAACACCCTAAACGATGGCATGGCGCTCGATAGTTTTTGGATTCAGGACCGCGATGCGGCGGCGCTGGACCAATCGGCAAAATTGGACCGTGTCCTGGAGATTGTCGAGAAATCGATTGCCGGTGAAATACGAGCAGGTATCGAACTCAAAAAAATGAAGGGCTTGCCGAGCCGTACGAAAGTTTTCACCGTCTCGCCTCGTGTGTTGATCGACAACAAAGCGTCGAATACCCGGACCGTGATCGAGGTAAATGGGCGCGATCGGCCCGGATTGCTGTATGACCTGACGCGGGCTTTGTCGGAACTTGGGCTGCGGATCGGCTCCGCGAAAATCTCGACGTTTGGGGAAGAAGTTGTTGACGTATTTTATGTAAAGGACATCTTCGGCATGAAGGTTGAGCATGAAGGCAAACTGAAAGCGACTCGCGTGGCTTTATTGAAAGCGTTGCAGGAGGGGTCGTGCGAACCGCGTGCGGCAAAACCGCGCCGGGCCAAGGCAGCGGTAGCCGCGGAATAGGGCGCGTAACGTGTCGGATGCTCGCCGCAATTTCGCCGTAACCGGCGGTTAAACACTAACGATGTCTTTATTTCGATCCATTGCGACGGTTGGCGGTTGGACCATGGGGAGCCGGATTCTCGGGTTTGTCCGTGACATTCTCATGGCGGGTACGCTTGGTGCCGGATTGATCGCCGATGCCTTTTTCGTTGCTTTCAAGTTTCCCAATTTTTTCCGCCGTCTGTTTGCCGAAGGCGCCTTCAACGTAGCCTTCGTTCCGCTATTCGGTGAACGCTTGACGACCGAGGGCAAAGAGTCCGCCCGGGCGTTTGCGGCGGAAGCGGCGGCCGTGCTGGTCTCCGCATTGATACTGTTTACGTTCTCGGCGGTGCTGTTGATGCCGTGGTTGATGTACGCGATTGCGCCTGGGTTTGCAGATCAACCGGAGAAGTTCGGGCTGACTATTGAGCTGACGCGGATCACCTTTCCTTATCTCATGTTCATGGCGCTGATCGCCTTGCTCGGCGGGATGCTGAATACGATGCAGCGGTTTGCCGCGACCGCTGCCGCCCCGATTTTGCTGAACATTGTGTTGATCTCGGCGTTAATCTTGATCGGTCTTGGCTACATACCCCATCCCGGTTTCGGACTAGCATGGGCGGTGACGGCGGCTGGGATTGGCCAATTGATCTGGATCGCCGCTGCCTGTGCTCAGTCGGATATCATGATCCGGCTGCCACGCCCACGCCTGACACCCGGTGTCCGGCGTCTGCTCGCCTTGATGGCGCCGGGCTTAATCGGAGCTGGGGTGGTGCAGATCAATCTCGTGGTGGACGTTATTTTGGCGTCGACGCTGCGGGAAGGGTCGGTCTCGTATTTGTATTTCGCCGACCGCATCAATCAACTTCCCCTCGGTGTTGTTGGCGTCGCGGTCGGTGTCGCCTTACTGCCGCTTCTCACGCGCCAATTGGCGGACGGCGACGACGCGGCGGCGAACGACAGCCAAAATCGCGCCATCGAATTTGCCTTGATTCTGACGCTTCCGGCCGCCGTGGCATTGGTGACCATCGCTGGACCGATTGTCTCCGTGCTATTCGAGCGCGGTGCTTTTGATGCCGCCGCCGCCGCCAATACCGCCGCCGCGCTGGCCGCGTTTGCGGCAGGGCTGCCCGCATATGTTTTAATCAAGGCACTGACACCGGGCTTTTTCGCCCGCCAGGATACGGCTACGCCGGTGAAGGTAGCGGTATTCGCAATGGTCTTGAATGTTGTGATGGCGGTGACCTTGATGCAGGTGATGGCCCATGTGGGAATTGCATTGGCGACGGCGTGCTCGGCCTGGATCAATGCGCTTGCCCTCGGCTTTATTCTCCATCGCCGGAACCAATTGAGGATCGACCCCCGCTTGCGTCGCAACGCGCCGCGGGCTCTGGCGGGGGCCATTGTTATGGCGGTGTCGCTGGTATTTGCGGAAGCGGCGCTTGGACCCTATCATGGAGGATCGAGTCTAGAGAAGATTTCGGCGCTCTGCGGTCTCGTGGCGCTGGGGCTTGGGGTTTATGCCTTTGCGGCGCACCTCTTCCGAGCCGTGCGCGTTTCGGAGTTGCGCTCGATGTTAAGGCGACCGCCCTCATCCTAACGCAGCGACCGCCTTGACCCGTTCGATCTCAACGGCGATAACTCCGCGCCTTTCTCCCCGTGTCCAAAGCGATGGAATTATGAACAGAATATTTTCTGGCATCCAGCCTACTGGTAACCTGCATCTCGGCAATTATCTCGGCGCCATGCGTAACTGGGTGCGTCTACAGGGTGATTACGAGTGTATTTTTTGCGTGGTCGATCTGCACGCCATTACGCAGTGGCAGGATCCGGCGGAGCTGCGTCAGAGCACGCGGGAAGTCACGGCCGCCTATATCGCCTCGGGAATTGATCCGAAAGACAACATCATTTTCAATCAAAGCCGCAATCCGGACCATGCGCAATTGGCGTGGGTATTAAATTGCGTTGCCCGTCTTGGGTGGTTGAACCGGATGACACAGTTCAAGGAGAAAGCCGGCAAACATCGCGAGAACGCCTCGGTCGGGCTTTACGACTACCCGGTTCTCATGGCGGCGGATATTCTGGCCTATAAGGCGACGCATGTGCCGGTTGGCGACGATCAAAAGCAACACCTGGAGCTGTCCCGCGACATCGCACAGAAGTTCAATAATGACTTTAAAGTCGACCTCTTCCCCTTGCCGGAACCAATCATCCTTGGTGTCGCAAGCCGTGTCATGTCCTTGCGCAACGGCACGCAGAAGATGTCGAAATCGGACCTGTCCGAATACAGCCGGATCAATCTGAATGACGGCACGGACGAGATCGCCAAGAAGATCCGCAAAGCGAAGACCGACCCAGAACCCCTGCCAAGCGAGGTCGAGGGATTGGAAGAACGCCCGGAAGCGGAGAACTTAGTCGGAATTTATGCGGCGCTCAGCGATTCGACCCCGGAGGCCGTGCTCGGCGATGTAGGTGGATTGCCGTTCTCGGGCTTTAAGGAGAAGTTGACCGAACTCGCGGTAGCGCAGCTTGGGCCCATTGGCGAGGAAATGCAGCGGTTGATGGCGGAGCCCGGTGAAATCGACGCAGTTTTGCGCGACGGTGGCGAACGCGCGCGGGCCTTATCCGGCCCGGTGCTGGCGGAAATCTTCGAGACGGTTGGTTTCCTGCGCGATTGACTCCAACCTCAGCGATAGACGCCCGTGCGTTTCGATGGCAGGATAAACCTGCAACGGGGAGTGGAAATGTCGGAATCTGGAGTTGCGGAACCGCCGCCGACGGAAGAGCGGGTCTTTCTTGTCGTCGTGGATGACAGCGACGAGATGCCCATTGCGTTGCATTTTGCCTGCCGTCGCGCCGAACATACGAACGGGCGAGTAGCGCTGTTCTACGTTCCCGATAAAGCGGATTTTCAACATTGGATGGCCGTCGGCGATCTGATGCGCGAAGAAGCCCGCGAAGCAGGCGAGGAATTGCTGCAAAAACATTCGAGCGAAGTTCAACGCCGGACAGATAAAGTTCCAATTCTTTATATTCGTGAAGGTGATCGCAGCGAAGAGTTGTTCAAACTGATGGACGAAGAGCCGTCTATTTCGATCCTTGTATTGGCGACCGGCAATGAGGCTAAGGGGCCGGGCCCGATTATCAGCTATATGATGAACAAGGGGGTTCGGCGACTACATGTACCGGTGACTGTGGTGCCGGGAACGTTGACCCACGAAGCGATTGACGCGATCACTTGATCGTAGTTTCCCTCAACCCCATTTATAGAGTAACCTTTACATTGGGCATCAAGCCCTTCGAGGAGTCTTTGGATGTTCATACAGACCGAGCAGACGCCAAATCCGGCGACGCTTAAATTCCTACCGGGACGCGCCGTTCTCGCCGCCGGAACTGCCGATTTCACTGGGGCGGAAGATGCTGCCGGCCGTTCGCCGCTGGCGTCGCGCTTGTTTGAGATTGATGGTGTGGCAGCGGTGTTCTTTGGCGCTGATTTCATCACGATTACAAAGAGTTCGGACAAGGAATGGCATGTGCTGAAACCCGCCATCTTAGGCGCTATTATGGAGCATATGACCACTGGCCTACCGATTTTGTCCGATGTACCCGTCGACGATGGAGCATCTGCTGCAACGGAGGAAGACAGTGAAGTCGTGGGACAGATCAAAGAGCTGATCGAGACCCGTGTTAGGCCTGCTGTCGCTCAGGATGGCGGCGATATTGTTTTCGAAGGATTCGACGAGGGGGTCGTATATCTTCAATTGCGCGGCGCATGCGCCGGGTGCCCAAGTTCCTCGATGACCCTGAAGATGGGGATCGAGAATATGTTGAAGCACTATATCCCGGAAGTGACGGAAGTTCGCGCCGCGATGTAATGGGTGGCCGATCCGCTCCGAAATAGCGGGTCGAGAGAGGGGCCTCGACCGATGCAGTTCAATGAGAATCGTTTAACCGCGCGGCTTGGCGTTGCGTGGCCGGGCATTGTAGCGATTGCGATCGTTGGGTTTTGGCTCGGACTCTGGACCAATCTCGTGCCGTCGCCTGCATCGCTGGGAAGCGCTGCCGGATATGCGTCGCTGCTGGAACCGAAGGAGATCGCCTTCGTTCCGTCCGTCGTGAAATTGCGTCAACTTTTTGCACGCATTGAATACGACCTGGACACGGTTCGCAGTGGTGAGCGTATGGTCCCGCCGCTGTATTTGGCGTCCGTACCGCGCGGCATGCGAAAGATTCATCAATCGGCGGAGCGAAAACAGGTTTTCCTTCGGATGATGTTGCCTCTGGTGTTGAAGGCGAATGAAGGCATGCGCGCGGAGCGGAACCGGCTTCTAAGGATCAAGCACGCACAGGAAACAGGATCGGTCATCTCGGATGATGATCGGGTTTACCTAAAGAATATGGCGCGGCGCTATGGTGTTCGTAAGCCCAGCATCGACTTGCTCTTATCACGTGTCGATATTCTGCCGGTATCTATTGCCCTTGCGCAGAGCGCGATCGAGAGTGGGTGGGGTACGTCGCGGTTTGTCCTCGAAGGCAATGCGCCGTTCGGACAATGGACGACGGCGTCTTTCAAGGGACTTGTGCCCAAAGACCGAACGGACGGGAAAACTCATAAAATTCGCGCGTTCGACGATCTGTATGAGTCCGTTCGGTCCTATATTCATAACCTGAATACACATCGTGCCTATCGTCGCTTTCGTGCGATGCGTGAGACTATGCGGGCTTCGGGTGCGCGACTCGACAGCCTAACGTTGATTTCGTCTTTGAAATCCTATTCGGAAAAAGGCGACGCCTACGTGAAATTGCTCAAGAATGTCATCGTCGTAAACCAGCTTGAGCCGCTGGACAGAGCGCGTCTCGGCGAGCGGATGCCGCGCGGTGAAACCGGCGTTTAAGAAAGTAATTTAGCGGCTGGTTTTCGTGTAGAATTGCCGGCCATACCAACGCCACCGGTTTTTTGCTCCCGGTAATGTGCAGTTCAGACGCGAGCGGCCGGCTGTGAAAGCGCGTGGGAAGCGCACTTCAATGCGATGGCTGCCCAAGCGCTCCAATCCGACTTTACCTTGTTGTGAATGATAGCAGCTGAGCTGCGACAACTCGGAAATCGAAGAGTCGACGGTGAAACCAAAGGCAGGTGGATTTTCCGCGACGAGCGGGTCGAGCGGAGCGACCTCGCGCACTGGCAGTGGCAAAGCGTTGGCGACCAATCGAAAGCGGGCCTTGCTACCATAGACTTCGTTGAAAGCGAACCGCGGCAGGAAATACGGTGGGCTGTTCTTGTGCAGAACGCCCGAATGTTGCCCGAAGGCGAACTCGAAACCGAGGTCGCGGACCACCGTCATCGACGCTAAACCCGCTTCGCCATAAGGATATGCCATGAGCTTAGGGGCTTGTCCCAATTCCGCGACGAAGCGTTTGTTCGCGGCTTCCACGTCCTTGCGGCTATCGGTGGGACCGCGCTGCGCCATATGAAGATGGG
>CAXAGK010000180.1:0-7290 GCA_963968305.1 uncultured Rickettsiales bacterium
GGATGCGGTTCAAATCGCGAGCTCGACTAAAGTCTTGAGCACGCCGCCAGTACCGATCGCGACGGTGACCCAGGTAACGCCAGAATTCAAGGAGGTCCCGCACCCGTTCTACGAAGACGAAACATGGAATCCTGACGAAGAGTCGGGTTTTTTTGGGGGAGACGGCTTTGATTTGGGTGATTTGCTAGATGTAATCAATCCATTACAACATATCCCCGTAATCTCCTCGATTTATCGGAGCCTTACGGGCGATGAGATTTCTCCTGCGGCAAGGCTCGCGGGAGGGACATTATACGGTGGGCCAGTAGGCTTAGTCAGTGCATTCGTGAGTGGGGTCGTTGAAGACACCACCGACACAACACTTGGCGATATCGTTGTGGCAGCGTTTACCGGTGAGGACGAAACGGAAGTTGCAGCAGAGCTTGCGTCGATTTCCCCTGCGGCCGGAACTCCAGCGAGCGCCCCTATTACTGCAAGTGCCATGCCGGCTCCCATGCCCATGCCGTTGCCGGCGATGGTGGCGCAATCGAACTTACCTGCCCAAGCATCGCGGACTCCAGCTTCATTCGATCCAATTGCCGCCGCATTGGGTCAACAGCAATCCGCACCATCGCCATTAGCCTTTGCGCGCGAAATTGTTGAATCTCCTCGCTCCAGACTGGCAGCTCCCTCTTCAGCCGCGACGAAATCCATCATTGCGGCTGATGAAATGATGCGAAATCAACCAGAAATCCCAGATTCGGTGTCCGCCGTCTTGGCGGCACGGAGCCAAGTACCACGGGGCGGATCGGTCAGTGGGCTTTCGACGTATCGGCGATCCCCTGTCATGACCCAACCAGTCGAGACACAGCAACTGGGGCAGATCCCACAAACGGCTTCTTTCTCCGCCCATCCAATAACGTCGCCCGCCCCTAACAATACACGTAATGGCGACACCGCTCCGGTGCCGGGCAAAAGGGGTGTCCCGCCGCTGCGCGCGAATATCGCAGCCAATGCGAGTCCACGCCGCCGCGCCGCCGCCAGCACACCAGTCCCCAGCAGCATGGTTCCGAAAGCTATGATGTCGGCGTTGGATAAATACGAGTCGATGGTCCAACAACGTCAAAAACCGGATGCCGACTTGACGATGTAGGGCCTTAAACGGTCCACTCGAAACGAAGATGGATATTCAAGTTTATGACTGTGGTTTGCTGGCGCATCGTGATCGATTGTATCGCTGCGCGTTGGGAAAAGGCGGACTGACCTCGAATAAGCGCGAGGGGGACGGTGCCACACCGATCGGGCGGTTTAAGGTCCGCGATCTCTTATTTCGCCATGATCGACTTGTTGCTCCGACGACAGGCTTAGCGTCCCGCGCAATTAATGTCGACACGGGGTGGAGCGATGATCCCGCCGATCCAGCGTATAATCGTGAGATTCAGCGGCCACATCGATTTACCCACGAGATTTTATATCGAGAAGATGGCCTGTACGATTTAATCGTACCGCTTGGTTATAATGACGAGCCACCCGTTTCGGGTTTGGGAAGCGCGATTTTCCTGCATGTCGCGCGAAACGACTATGGGCCCACAGAAGGTTGCGTTGCGGTAGATCGCGCCGATTTAATTAATATTATATATTACCTAAAGATCGGCGATGCATTGATTATCAACCCACCGCCGTCTTCTTAGGGTCTCGGGCACCGAAAATAGCCGACCCGACCCGCACGATTGTCGCACCGAATTCAACAGCGACTGGATAATCCGCGCTCATACCCATACTGAGGCGTTCAAGTCCCATTTTAGCCGCCAAATCATGAAGTAAGGCAAAATGTGGTGCCGGTTCCTCATGTTGCGGCGGAATGCACATTAAACCGACGATATTTAGCTCGTGGTATTCCCTGCATTTTTTGACGAAGGCTTCTGTTTCAACGGGTGATATTCCAGCTTTCTGCGGTTCGTCCCCTGTATTGACCTGGACGTAGCAGGGCAAGCGTCGGCCGGTTAACGCAAATTCTTTGGCAAGTGCGGTTGCAAGATTTGGTCGGTCGAGGGTTTGTATGACGTCGAAGAGGCTTGCGGCCTTGCGCACTTTATTAGTTTGTAACGGGCCTATCAGATGTAATTCGACGTCAGGAAATTCAGCTTTCAGCGCGGGCCATTTTTCTTCGGCCTCCTGTACTCTGTTTTCACCGAAAATACGTTGCCCTTCCAACAAGGCGAGGCGAATCGGCTCAGCGGGAAACATCTTGGAGACAGCGCATAAGTCGATATTCGCGACTGTGCCGTCGACTCTAATTGCCGACTTCCCGATTAGGTCATGGACGTTAATCAAATTTTGTCTGATTGACCGATTATTTGTCATTTTTATTTCTCCGCCATAGTTCTTTTCCCCAACCAAAGAAACAACTGGAAATTAGGCGCTAATTTCCGCATATAGGCGAGGATGACCCTAAAATTAAACCGTATTTTTTCGCTTTTGACCATTGCGTCGTTCATCGCAGGTTGCATGATGTTTGGCGACGACGAAAAGTCGTCTTCGTCGAGCGGTCAAGTTAAGCGTGTTGAGAGCAGTGCCGGCGGGCCAGATAAGGGTCTTCTGAATACTTGGTTCGGGCTCAACGACCAGCCTGGAAGTGGCGGCTCGTCATCGGGTACCGGTATTAGCGTAAACGGATTTTTATGGCGTGCCGCGCTCGACACGATTTCATTCATGCCGCTTGCCCAAGCGGATCCGTTCGGTGGCATCATTTTGACGGATTGGTATCGCCCACCCGAAACGGAAGATGAGCGTTTTAAAGTGAATGTCTATATTCTTGATAGCGAGTTGCGCGCTGACGGATTGCGGGTTTCAGTGTTTCGACAGCGCCGCGAACCCAATGGCGGTTGGGTAAACGCGAAGGTAAGCGCGGATACGGGGACGAATCTCGAGAATTCGATTTTAAAACGCGCCCGTCAGATGCGGGTTAACCTCCAGTAGACTGATTTCGAGGGCGAACGCTCTCGCTAAGATAAATAAGTGGGGCGCAGGCTGACGTAATGGACCGTTATAACTTTAAAACATCCGAAACAAAGTGGCGGAAAGTATGGGAGGAAAGTGGTAGTTTTTCCGCTTCCGTTGATACCAAAAAACCGAAATATTATGTCTTGGAGATGTTTCCATATCCGTCGGGCCGCATCCATATGGGCCACGTCCGCTGTTATACGATCGGCGATGTTGTCGCGCGCTATAAGCGGGCAAACGGATATAACGTCTTGCATCCTATGGGCTGGGATTCCTTTGGTTTACCCGCGGAGAACGCGGCATTTGAGAATAAGGTTCATCCAGCCAAATGGACCCGCGAGAACGTTGCGGCAATGCGAGACCAACTGAAATCCATGGGCCTGTCTTATGACTGGCAACGTGAATTATCGACCTGCGAGCCGGGCTATTATCGACACGAACAGAAGATGTTTTTGGATTTTCTGGAAGCCGGACTGGCCTATAAACGTGAATCATGGGTGAACTGGGACCCGGTTGAACAAACCGTCTTGGCGAACGAGCAAGTCATTGACGGATGCGGTTGGCGGTCTGGCGCGCCAGTGGAGCGCAGATTGCTCTCTCAATGGTTCCTACGTATTACCGAGTATGCCGATGACCTGTTGGAATCATTGGAAGATTTAGACCGGTGGCCGGATCAAGTACGGCTTATGCAAGCAAATTGGATCGGCCGTTCGGAAGGTGCGGAGGTTCATTTTGAGCTGGTTGATCGGGAAGACCGGCTGGAGGTGTTTACGACCCGGCCCGATACCTTATTCGGCGCCAGCTTTTGCGCGATTGCCGCCAATCATCCTTTGGCTCTGGAGTTAGCGGAAACCAATGCCGAGTTGGGAGCGTTCATTGAGCGCTGCAATCTTATTGGAACCAGCGAAGCCGCGATAGAGACGGCGGAGAAAGAAGGGTACAAGACATCGCTGAGCGTTCGGCATCCGTTTTCCGACGATCGGGAATTGCCGGTTTATGTCGCCAATTTTGTGCTGATGGAATATGGCACAGGTGCCATTTTTGGGTGTCCGGCGCATGATCAACGGGATTTGGATTTCGCACGTAAATATGAGTTGAAAGTTGTCCCGGTTGTCGCACCGAAGGATACCGATCCGACGGAAATAGAGATAGGGACCGAAGCGTTTGTCGGTGATGGCGTCATTGTTAATTCCGGGTTTTTGAATGGCTTGGATGTAGATGCCGGCAAAAAACTAGCGATCCGGACCTTGGAAGAGCAAGGATCGGGTCGGTCCAAAATTACGTATCGGCTACGCGATTGGGGTGTCTCCCGGCAGCGCTATTGGGGTTGTCCCGTGCCGGTCATACACTGCGGGAGCTGCGGGACAGTTCCGGTTCCAGAGGATCAACTGCCGGTGACGTTACCGGATGACGTTGATTTTGAACAATCCGGCAATCCGTTGGACCGCCATCCGACCTGGAAGCATGTTGCCTGCCCGTCCTGTGATGGCGCTGCCGAGCGGGAAACCGACACTTTTGATACTTTTTTTGAGTCGTCTTGGTATTTTGCACAGTTCGGCGCAAAAGCGCAGGATGAGTTGTTTTCCCGCGAAGAAGCCGATTATTGGATGCCTGTTGATCAGTACATCGGTGGGATTGAGCACGCCATCCTGCATTTGCTTTATTCCCGGTTTTTCTGCCGCGCGTTGACAGATTGTGGCTATCTGGATGTTACGGAGCCGTTTGCAGGTTTATTGACGCAAGGCATGGTTTGCCATGAGACTTACCGAGCGAATGAGGATGCGGGCGGTGGCTGGTTGTTTCCAGAACAGGTAGAACGCACTGCCGATGGCTCTTTCCAGCATATCGCAACCGGAGAGCCCGTGATTGTCGGTCGATCCGAGAAAATGAGTAAATCACGCAAGAACGTTGTCGATCCTGCGTCTATCATTGATTCCTACGGCGCGGATACGGCAAGGTTGTTTATGTTGTCCGATAGTCCGGCAGCGCGAGATTTAGAATGGACAGATTCGGGTATTGATGGTGCCTGGCGCTATACGAACCGGTTATGGCGATTGATAGCGGAACCTGAGTTTGCGATTGCTGGGGTTGGATCACCGCAACCAGCCAGCTTGGACGATGATTCGGAAGAGTTTTTACGCAAGGTTCATAAAACGATTGCCGACGTGTCTGGCGATTTTGATGAGTTTCGGTTTAATCGTGCCGTCGCCCGTATCCGTGAATTAACCAATGCGTTGAGTGCTTTAGATGGAGAGGGTGAAGACCGTGCGTGGGTGCGGCGGTTTGGATGCGAGGTCGCCATTCAGTTAATCGCGCCTGTGATGCCGCACTTGGCGGAGGAGCTGTGGTCACTATTAGGACATGCATCGCTATTGACTTCTGTCGATTGGCCGAAAGCAGAAGAGGAATATTTATCGGAGGATACTGTCACCGTTGCCGTTCAAGTAAATGGTAAGCTTAGGGGGACCATCGAGTTACCTGCGGATGTGGAGTCTTCGGTCGCGGAGGAAAAGGCTTTGGCGTTAGAGAATGTTATGCGGGCGACAAACGGCTCGCCGCCACGTAAAGTTATCGTGGTGTCAAATAAAGTGATTAATGTTGTTGTTTAGGCCTCTCTTTCTGGTTGGACTACTCGCAGCGCTGGGCGCTTGCGGATTTCGACCGCTTTACGGCGGGACGGAAAATAGCGCCATTAATCAGCAGCTGGCTCATATACAAATCTCGACGATTAAGGATCGCATTGGACAACAGTTGCATAACTTGTTGTTGGATCGGTTCAATTCCGGGGGACGGCCACAGAAACCACTTTATAACTTAAATGTGCGATTAACGGTTCATACCGAAGAAATTGGCCTCAAGTTTACTGAGGAGGCGACCCGTGCTCGGCTCACCTTGAGGGTAAATTATTTCCTCACGGACAATGGTTCGGGAAAGGTTTTGGCTGAGGGCGGGGTTGGGTCAGTGAACAGCTATAATATTTCCGACTCCGAATTTGCACGGCTGGCCGCCGAGGAAGACGCTAAGGAGCGTGCGGCGCGCGAAGTTAGTGATGAGATCAAGATACGCCTAAGCCTCTATTTTTCCCAACGAGACGCTTGAGAGCGTTGTGAAAGTTTCGACCGGGCGCGCCGAGAGTTTCGTCAAATCACCTCCGCCGGATTTACGCATTGCACTCGTTTACGGGCCCGACGAGGGACTGGTCCGCGAGCGATCTACAAAACTTGGGACGAGCGTCGTTGAAAACTTATCCGATCCGTTTTTGGTTTGCGAGTTAACAGGTGCCGAAATTGCGGCGGATCCAGCACGGTTGGCTGATGAAGTTTCCGCGATTTCCATGATGGGCGGGCGACGGCTTATTCGCGTCCGCGACGCCGGGGATAATATAGCGTCGATTGTCGAATCAGTGATTGAGAATACTCCGGGCGATGCGCTGACAGTTCTTCAAGCTGGGCAGCTCACGCCACGCTCCGCTTTGCGCAAGCTTGCGGAAAAGTCAGATGCCGCCGCGGCAATTGCCTGTTATGCCGATGACGCGGGCAGTTTGGATGATGTTATTCGCGAAACACTAGCGGAGAATGACGTTCGCATTACTTTCGAGGCGGCAGGATGGCTTGTGGGGCGACTCGGGTCTGACCGTGGTGTTTCACGCAGTGAAATCGAAAAGCTAGCCTTGTTCTCTGGGCCCGGGACCGAAGTGGATTTGGAGACCGCGATGGCCAGCGTCGGAGACAGCGCCGCAGGCTCCATGGATGATCTGATCTATTCCGCCGGCGACGGAGATTCAAATGGCGTAGATCTCTTTCTTATGCGTTCTTTTCAAGCTGGCGCCTCCTCCGTCAGTATTCTTCGGGCTTTGACTAACCATCTGATGAAGCTGGAGTCTGCAGGCGTACGAATTGCGCAAGGAGAAGACGCCGCCCGCGTTTTGAAATCCTTGCGACCACCAGTGTTTTACAAATTGGAACGGCGGTTTCAGGGCCAACTTAAGATCTGGCGGGGCAACGCATTGGCGCGCGGACTGCAACTAACGCTGGAGGCGGAACTTCAATGCAAACGGACAGGCATTCCAGAAGAGTTGGTATGCGGGCGCGCTCTGCTCCAAATTGCTAGCTTGGCGCGCCAACAACGGCGTGCCCAATAATTCTCTATGCGTTTTCCCCACCGGTAATACGCTGTAGGACGTCGTCAAGCTGTTCGAGGCTTCGATAATGCATTGTCAGCGTTCCCGATTCGCCCTGTTCGTCTATTTCTATCTTTAATCCCAATAGGTTACCGAGATCCCGCTCGAGCGCTGCGGTATTCGGATCC
>CAXAGK010000181.1:0-7286 GCA_963968305.1 uncultured Rickettsiales bacterium
CGAGAAATAGCGCCGACGGGTTTTCGACTTCCGAAAGTCCGCGATCCGTCATTTCGAAGACGCCGATCTCGTCGGTGGCGCCGAACCGGTTCTTTACTGAGCGCAAAATTCGGAATTGATGGCCCCGCTCGCCTTCGAAATAGAGCACGGTATCCACCATATGCTCGAGCACGCGCGGACCGGCGATGGTCCCCTCCTTGGTTACGTGTCCAACCAAGAGCAAGACAAAGCCGCGTTTCTTGGCGAGCCGAATGAGTTCCTGTGCCGTGGCGCGCACCTGAGCCACGGTGCCGGGCGCCGAGTCGAGGGCGTCGATATACATCGTTTGGATGGAGTCGATGACGACCAGGTCCGGGCCATCCGGAGCATCGAGCGTCGCCAGAATATCAGCGAGATTGGTCGCCGCCGCAACCAATACCGGAGAGCTCTCCACACCAAGGCGCCGCGCCCGCATCTGCACCTGATCGACCGCTTCTTCGCCGGTGATATAGGCGCATTTAATACCAGCACCCAAACGCGCCGTGACCTGAAGCAACAAGGTAGATTTCCCGATCCCTGGATCGCCACCAATCAAGACGGCAGAGCCCCGCACGAGGCCACCGCCGGTCACCCGGTCGAATTCGTCAATCCCGGTTTTCCGTCTCGGCGCAGGCTCGTTTACATCAGCCAGATTGGACATCTCGAGCACACGCCCGCGCCCGGTACCGGCCGAAGCACGCCCACCGATCGGGGCCGAGCTGCTGACTTCTTCGAGGACCGAATTCCATTCGCTGCAAGCGTCGCACCGGCCCATCCATCGCGGATGAACCGCACCGCAGGCCTGACAGGTAAAGCTGGCTTTCGCTTTAGCCACGCTAAATGAGCTCCGTTCGAATGTGCAGCGACATTAAACTCATAGACGGCGGACCTCCATCTTGATTGGTCCTTCCGCACGGCCATGAATGAATTGATCGACCCTGGGGTCCCCTGATGCATCCACCTGATCCGTTGGGCCAGCCCAAATTATCTTGCCTTGATAGAGCATGGCGATGCGGTCAGCGATAACCCTAGCGCTGGCCATATCATGGGTAATCGTCAACGTCGTCGCGCCCAGATCGCGAGTACATTTCACGATCAAGTCGTTGATCACATCACCCATCACCGGATCGAGACCTGTCGTCGGCTCGTCGAACAGAATAATTTCTGGTTCCAAGGCAACCGCGCGCGCCAATCCCACACGCTTGCGCTGCCCACCCGACAGTTCAGCCGGCATGCGAGGGCCAAAGCTTCGGTCCAATCCGACCTGTTCCAATTTTTCATAAGCAACGCGCTCGGCGTCCGAAGCGGACATACCTTTGCCACGAAACAGTCCAAACGTCACATTATCCAATACGGTCATGCTGTCGAATAAGGCCGCATGCTGGAACAGCATTCCGAACTTCTGATTGATCGCGTCGCGATCGTCTTCCGAAATACCGAGAATCGAGGTGCCATCGATCTCTATCCGGCCCTCATCCGGTATCAACAATCCGAGCAGACACTTCAGCGAGACGGACTTGCCGCTTCCGGAGCCACCCATGATCACAACAGATTCGCCTTTGCCAACATCAAGATTCAAGCCGTTCAAGACCACTTTATCTCCGAACTTCTTATGGAGATCCTTAAGCCGGATTTTCGGAGGTACTTCGCTCATGCGCCGAAAAAAAGCTGACTGATCATGTAATTAAGTATCAGAATAAGTATAGCGGAGGCGACCACGGCATTGGTCGTCGCAGCGCCGACGCCCTGTGCACCGCCGCTGGAATGATAGCCCATATAGCAACCAAGCAATGTGACGACAAAACCGAAGACGGCGGCTTTCACTAAGCCGGATATGACATCTATGTATTCAAGGAAATTGTATGTCTTTTGGATATAGAGGGCCGGATTGAAATCCAGTTTGAAGACACCGATGACATAGCCGCCGAAAATACCGATCACATCACCAACCAATACCAGTAATGGCAACATGGTCAGCCCTGCGATTATTCGCGGCACAACAAGATATTTAATCGGGTTGGTCGACAGCGTCGTCAGCGCATCGATTTGCTCGGTAACGCGCATCGTGCCGATTTCGGCCGCCATCGAGGCGCCGATGCGACCCGCCACCATCAAACCCGCCAATACCGGCGCCAACTCACGCGTGATCGAGAGGACGACCACCGCCGTCACATTTTCGAGCGCGGCGTCAGCGGTCACCCGGGTCGCCCCGGTATAGCTTTGCAGCGCGATGACCATACCTGAGAACAGCGTTGTCAGTCCGACCACCGGCAAAGAGTAATACCCGACATCGATCATTTGCCGGCCGATCAGGCGAAAATAGATCGGTGGTCGGACGAAGTGCGAGGCCGAATTCAGCATGAACAAAGTAAGTTGGCCGATCGTGGCCAGCATCCCGAGCGTGGCCGCCCCTATCGTGCGTAACGGATTAATCCCTGCCGGTCTCTCGTTCATGCGCCAACGACCAGATAGCGCCGACGATAACGCCGGCCCAACGCGGTCAATATTTCATACGGGATGGTACCGGCGTCGCTCGCCAGCGCATTGATGTCATAATCGGGGCCGATCAGTTCGACCGTATCCCCCGCCACTAATCCGGCAGCCGCCGTTGCGTCCAACGTGATCAAATCCATCGATACCCTGCCGACCAGCGGAAGGGCGGTGTTCCCCCAACGGGCCACGCTCCGACCCCCTAAGCTCCGAAGATACCCATCCGCATAACCCGCTGCAACGGTCGCAACGCGGGTGGGTGTCTTAAACTCGTGAGTGGCACCATATCCAACGGTTTCGGGGCTGTCCACATCCCGTACTTGCAAGACCAAACCGTCGAGACGAACAACCGGTTTCATAGGATTCGACTGCCCCTCGACAGGTGCCCCGCCATAAAGCGCGATCCCCGCGCGAACCATATCGAAATGCCACCCTCTTCCCAAGAATATCCCAGAAGATGCGGCCAAGGATGCCTTCTCATGAGGCACCCGGGAAACCACGTCGGCAAAGTCGCGGCGTTGCGCGTCGTTCAACGGATGGCCCGGCGTATCGGCGCAGGCCAGGTGACTAAGAAGGTAGCGGCATACGATTCCCGAGATTATTTTCGGATCGTCGAACAAACGCCGCCGTTCGCTTGCCGAAAGTCCGAGGCGCGACATACCCGTATCGAGATGGACAGCCGCCGCCAATCGACCCTCAATGTTACAAAAAGCGGACCATGCTTCGATTTGATCGATATCGTTCAAAGTCGGCAGTAAATTGTACTCTCGATAATACCCCGCCTCCCCCGACATCAAACCATTCAATGCAACAATTTCGGCATCTTTGAGACACCCCCGCAAGCGAATGGCCTCATCAAGGGAGGCAACGAAGAAGGTCCGACAACCTTCTCGCCAAAGCCGCTGCCCGACTGCCTCTACCCCAAGTCCGTAGGCATCCGCCTTGACGACCCCAGCGCAGGCGGCACCTTCCGCCTTCTCGCATAGAGTTCGGTAGTTGACGGCGATCGCATCGAGGTCGACCGTCAGGATGGATCCAGAGAGGCTTCCTGGCGCCGAGGCCGCGCCTAGGGAATCAGAAGTCGCCATCCGGATCGTGATGATATGGATCGAGATCGGAGAACTTCGTCAGGTCTCCATTGAAGTGCAATTCCACGGTACCGACCGGCCCGTGACGTTGCTTCGCCATAATCACCTCCGCGATATTACGGGATTCCTTTAGCAAGGTGTTATGCAATTCAATTCTATCTTGGAACTTCCCTTCGTCCTCGTTATCGCGGCGCGATGGTTGATCGCGTTGCAGATAATACTCCTCGCGGAAGATGAACATGACGACGTCCGAATCCTGCTCGATCGTGCCAGATTCGCGAAGGTCGGCCAATTGCGGTCGTTTATTGTCACGATTTTCAACTTGCCGACTGAGCTGCGAGAGCGCGATGACCGGAACGTCAAGGTCTTTCGCCAATGTCTTCAGCCCTCGCGTGATCTCCGCAATTTCCTGCACCCGATTATCGGGTCGGCTCCCCGCCGACGCCTGCATCAGCTGCAGGTAATCGATAACAATCATGTGCAGCTTATTTTGACTCTTCATCCGGCGCGCACGTGTCCGAAGCGCCGATACCGATAAGGCCGGCGTGTCATCTATATAGAGTGGCAAGCGGTAAAGCGCCTGACTCGCCGTTGCCAATCGGTCAAATTCCTCGGCGGTGATATCGCCGCGGCGAATTTTGTCCGACGGCACCTGGGATTGCTCTGCCAAGATACGTCCGGCCAGCTGTTCGGCGGACATTTCCAATGAAAAGAATAGAACGTGCCCACCTTCCGTCGTCGTTCGCCCGTGTTCATCGGTCACTTCACGGAAGGCCTTCGCCGCATTGAATGCCATGTTCGTCGCCAAGGCCGTCTTTCCCATCGACGGGCGTCCGGCGAGAATGAGAAGATCCGAGCGATGGAGACCGCCGAGCATTGTATCGAGCCCTTTAAAGCCCGTTGTGACGCCGACAATATGACTATCTCGCTTATAGGCTTCCTCTGCCGCCTGCAGCGCAAGTTTGACGGCTTCACCAAGTTCAAAATAACTCCGCTCCGTATTTCCCGTCGATGACAAATTGTAGAGGCGTTGTTCTGCGGATTCGATCTGGTCGCCCGCTTTGACGTCGATATCGGGTTCGTACGCATCGTTGACGATATCCTCGCCGACAGCGATTAACTCGCGTTTCAGATACAGATCATAGACGGAGCGTCCAAGATCCTCCGCGTTGACAATCATCACCGCGTTGGCCGCGAGGTCGAATAGATATTCGGATCCGCCGACTTCCGTCAACGCGGGGTCGCGATCGAAATAGTGCTTGAGCATCGGCGGGCTGGCGACTTGACCTTGCTCGATCAGCTTGCTCGCAGCTTCGAAGACGCGGCCCAGAACCGGCTCGTAGAAATGCTCCGCTCGCAGGAACTCGCTGACCTTCTCATGGGCACGGTTGTTCGTGAGGATCGCGCCGATAAGCGCCGCCTCGATTTCCGTATTTTGCGGAGGGGACCGATAGTCGGAGCGCTCCGAAGCGCCGCCCTCTAAGGTCGCGAATGGTGTGTCTGTCGCGTGTGTCGCCATAACGAGGAACTTACACGTTTGCGATCGGGGAAGACATCTAAACTACCCTGTGGATAACGAGGATATCGGGCATAGTATCAAGAAAAACGGCGACGCCCCCGAGTCGGAACGTCGCCGCTGAATTCAAATCGGATAATCCAGAAATTGCTTACTCGGATTTTTCCTCTTTACCCTCGTCAGGAGCCGACTCGGCGGTAGTTTCGCCGCTGTCGTCGCTCTCCTCGGACGCTTCGGACTCGATAGCTTCGAGCACTTCCAGCTCCAAGAGTTCGGCGACCTCGGGGGCTGCATCCTGCTGATCGTCTTCGTCGTCCATGCCAATCAGGGCACGACCGAGCCGAGCCTGCGTCTGCGCTTCGTCCTCGCTGCGCGCGACGTTCGCGGTCACGGTCGCTTCAACTTCTGGATGAAGCCGGACGCGAAAATCATGGAACCCAAGGGCTTTTACCGGACGTTCGACAATGACTTGCTGACGCCCCACCGTGAAACCACCTTCGGTAACAGCATCCGCGATGTCACGACCGCTGACCGATCCGTAGAGCTGACCGGATTCGCCGGCGCTCCGAATCACGGTCACTTTTAATCCATCCAATCGATCAGCGACCGATTGTGCCTCATCCCGGCGCTGCAGATTTTCAGCTTCGAGTTGCTGACGCTGACCTTCGAAATGTTCGAGATTGGCCTTGTTCGCCCGCAACGCCTTTTTCTGCGGCAGCAGGAAATTCCGGGCATATCCCGGTTTAACATTCACGACATCGCCCATCTGGCCGAGCCGTTCGATTCGCTCAAGCAAAACGACTTCCATTTCAGTCCTCCTCACCGGCATGCGCCAACCGTTGGCGAATACCGGCCATTTGTTCGATCAGTCCGAGAAAGGCTACAAGCACGATGAGCCACTTGGACACTAACAATAAAAAATAAAACAGGATCAATAAAAGCGGCCCCGCCGACACTCGCCCGGCCACCACATGCGCAATCGCAACCCCCACCAATAGGAAGGGTAGTGCGACCAAAAGAGCCGCATTCGTCGCGAAATAACCGAACGCGCCCGGCAGAATTATGGCGGACATCAACAGTACCGCGGCAACAACCGTCAACCAACTCGGCAATTCCATCATGCCGAAATTCGGGCTCGGCCGAAGATTTACCCCGAACCTGGTCAACAAACCCTGACTGAGCGCGCCATTCACGATGAGCACGACCAACCAAGAGAGCGCAACCAGCCCCGGCAAGATAGAGACGACACCTTCGCTGACGATCAGATTTGCCTGCTGGGCATCACTACCTGCCCCCATCCGATGTGCGACAGCGTTCATGACTTCGGCAAAGTAGGCTTGAACAGTGGCTTCCAAGCCCTCGCTACTCATCCCGATCCACAAACATGCAATCGCCAACAGACAGAGGCCGTAACAGGTAGCCCAGGCTGCCAACAAACCCGCCGGATACCATTCCGCACCACCCTGTTCATCTTGCCGCGACAAAAGAGCTTGCCGGACCAAGAGAACCACAGGAACCGCGAATAAAGCCAGGAATACGAAAAACCCAACCGAGCCGCCCAAGACCGCGAACCCAGCGCCAGCAATTGCTGTGGCGATGGCCCCCGCAGCGGTTCCGATGCCCAATCCAATCAAAAACAATGGTAATTGACAGAAATAGGCGAATAGCAGCCCGCCGAAATTACCAGTTGCCGGCGCCACGAAGAGGAGCGCGCTGAGCGCAGCCCCACCCGCAATCATCAACCACTGTTTCGGCGTGAACATCTTTAATTGATCCTACGACTAACCCTGCGCGACCCTATTGGATCACGTAAGGCAGCAGACCGAGGAAACGCGCCCGCTTAATAGCGCGCGCCAATTCGCGCTGCTTTTTCGTCGATACTGCCGTAATCCGGCTCGGCACGATCTTGCCCCGCTCCGAGATGTAACGGGACAATAGCTTGGTATCGCAATAATCGATTGCCGGTGCATTCGGGCCCGTGAATGGGCAGCTCTTGCGCCGACGGAAAAACGGCCGACGTCCACCGCCGCCACCGCCGCCGCCACTGCGTCCATCATTCATTCCTTTGTCTCCTCTTCCTCAGCTGCCGGTGCTTCCTCGACCGTTGCCGCTTGTTCGACAATTGCTGCTTCCGCCGGTGCTTCCTCAGCAACTGTTTCGACGGCCGCCTCGGC